>JANWZB010000028.1:0-5958 GCA_025055035.1 Candidatus Kapaibacterium sp. | reverse complement strand
GAAGACCGATTTCAAAGCTATATTCATGACAACAGCATTTCTGTGTGGGTTAATGTTCCTTCTCTGCGCAAGCATGGTGATACAATAACAGCGATTATCAAGCGTGTATTGCGCTATGATATTACCCACAACCTTAATAAGAACTTGGTCTGTATAGACATCATGAGCTTCAATACGAAAAATGATACGTTTGCACGAATTGCTTCTATGGATCCACGCCGTGGCGTACTCGCAATGAATCCTGAGCCTGAGTGGGAAAAGACTACACTCGACCTTGACATCAACGCACTGTACCACTTTCTCGGATTCTTACTGGATGAACAGCAACGGCGTTGAGCAGTCGAGAATTCTACGTGAAGCATGCATGTGGGGGTAGTGCATAGTGCCTGTGTAACCGGTGATGCACTTCGGGATAGTATCAAGGGTGTAGGTATGTCGTCGCTCTCACACTGTTCGGATGTAGAGTAAGGAATTGCTATGAACAAACAACTGAAGCAAGTGACTGCTTTGGCAAATGCTCAGTACTTCCGCCGCGAGCTTGGTGTTGTGTCATCTACAATGATTGTTGTTGGTTCGATGATTGGCTCGGGGATTTTCATTGTGAGCGCTGATATTGCTCGAACAGTTGGCTCACCGACGTTACTCATGGCAGTGTGGCTGGCAACTGGTATACTGACACTCATTGCAGCCTTAAGTTATGGGGAGCTTGCTAGCATGATGCCAGCAGTAGGTGGTCAGTATGTCTACCTGCGAGAAGCGTATGGTTCGCTAATAGGGTTTCTCTATGGCTGGACATTCTTTCTCGTTATTCAAACAGGCACAATTGCTGCTGTAGCTGTTGCATTTGCAAAGTTCACAGCCGAGTTGCTGCCAGTGTTTGGTATGTCAAACGTTCTGCTATCACTTGGTGCTGTGAAGATTTCTGCTGGGCAACTCCTTGCTATTGCAAGTATCGCCGTCCTAACTCTACTCAATGCGTATGGCGTCAAAGAAGGTAAAATCGTTCAGGATATTTTCACTATAGCAAAAGTCCTTGGGATCGCAGGACTTATTTTTCTTGGCTTGACGCTTGGTATCAATGACGATGCATTAGTGAGCAACCTGTCGAACATGTGGAATCATTCATGGACACGAATTGAACAAGGGACTATACAGGTACAGCCTCTCAGTGGTGTATGGATTGTTGCTGCGTTTGGTGTTGCAATGGTTGGAGCAATATTTTCCAGCGATGCATGGAATACAATTACGTTTGCTGCTGGCGAAGTTATTAACCCAAAGCGTACAATACCGCTCAGCCTATTTTTGGGAACAAGCCTCGTTACAGCGATTTATTTGCTGTGTAACCTTGCATACCTTGTAACATTGCCTGTAGTTGGTAATCCGAACGGAGGGACTGTGATTGAGCGTGGGATGCAATTTGCCCTTGAGGATCGTATTGGTACAGCAGTTGTTTCGGTTGTGTGGGGAGAAAATGCAGCTATGATAATGGCTGTGCTAGTTATGATTTCGACGTTCGGCTGCAATAATGGACTTATCTTGTCGGGTGCACGTGTTCTCTATGCAATGAGCAATGATGGATTATTCTTCAAGCGCGCCGGTAGGCTTAATAAGAGAGGGGTTCCGGGCTACGCCCTTGCTATTCAAGCAGCATGGTCGAGCGTGTTGTGCCTGTCGGGGAGCTATAGTGATTTGCTTGATTACGTGGTATTTGCCATACTGCTGTTTTATGCTCTGACTATCGCTGGCATCATCGTCTTACGCATTAAGCGCCCAAACGCAGAGCGATCCTACAAAGCGTTTGGATATCCATTCTTGCCTGCTGTGTACATTTGTGCAGCGCTGGCAATTTGTGTCAATCTGCTTATTTTTAAGCCAGTATTCACATATCTAGGACTGTGCATTGTTGTGTCTGGTATCCCTGTGTACTGGATATGGAAGCGACAAGCACGGTAAAAGCTTCCCGTCTATGCTTTGCAGGTCAAGCCTGTTGCAGTATAGACAGCAGCGTGGCGTAGTAGAAAATTTCTTGAGTACTTGATGCAGTCATTGTCTCGTTCTGACTTCAAGCACTGGACAACTCTTGATGTGCGTTGGAGTGAACTCGATCCGTATGGTCATGTAAATAATGTCGCCTACTGTTCATACTTTGAGGTAGCACGGACGCGGTATATCCTCGACGCTATTGACTGTGATGCTTTACTTGGCAATAGTATGTGGCATGTGATGGTGCACTGCTCTATGAATTTCTATCGCGAGGTATCGTTTCCTGCAATGCTCGACATTGGTCTTCGCGTACAGAGTGTCAGAGCGCACTCATATACTATGCAGTGTGGTATATTTCATCGCGATGCCGATACCCTAGTGGCTGATGGGGAAGGAAAACTCGTTACAGTTAATCCTTCAACAAAGCGCCCCATGGCTGTTCCAGACAATTTCCGCAGAGCATGTGAGCGTATAGAGCAGCGTTCTTTGTCTTGATAGTTCAGCACTCAAGTACTGCCAAAACAGGTCTAGTGGCGATGCTCAGCGAAACTGTTGATTGTTTTCATTGTTATGTTACATGCCGTACCTGTCATTGATTATTCCAGCGTATAATGAGGCGAATCGCCTTGAGCCATCATTATGCAAGGCACTGGAGTATTTCGAGTGTTGTTCGTACTCAGTAGAAATTCTTGTTGTGAATGACGGTTCAACAGATGCCACACGAGAGGTTGCTGAGCGCGTTGCGATGCAGGATGCTCGTGTGCGCCTGCTCGAACAGCCATACAACATGGGAAAAGGTGCAGCCGTGCGGTGTGGAATGATGGCAGCAGAAGGAGAATATCGCATATTCTCGGATGCTGATTTTTCAACTCCTATACACGAAGTTGAGCGTGTGCTTGAGCGATTGGAACAAGGGGTTGACGTGTGTATTGGTAGTCGTGGTCTTCGACCGTCTTTAGTCGGGAAGCATCAGCCATGGTATCGAGAAAAGCTTGGGAAGCTGGTGAACATTGTGGTGCAAGCGATGTTCCTTCCGGGTATTACTGATACGCAGTGTGGTTTCAAAGGTTTCCGAGCATCAGTAGCACGTGCTATCTTTGGGCAGGCTCGGCTCAATGGTTGGATGTTCGATGTAGAAGTTCTATATATTGCAATGCTCTTGGGATTTCGTATTGAAGAAATACCTGTAGAATGGTACAATGATGAACGCTCTACTGTGCGATTATCGCACGCATGGCAGATTATTCGAGAGATGAGAGCGATTAAGCGCCTTCATGCTCATTTGTAC
This sequence comes from Candidatus Kapaibacterium sp., assembly GCA_025055035.1. Lineage (GTDB taxonomy): Bacteria > Bacteroidota > Ignavibacteria > Kapaibacteriales > UBA4661 > PH2015. The sequence goes on along the minus strand of JANWZB010000028.1, from coordinate 2,687 downwards.
CATTCTGCGCCACAATGTTTACAGGTCTGGAAGTAGAAGGTTCTTTCGCACTGTTCTTGTCATTTCATCCTACGAACATGAACAACACCTATTGGTTTGCAGTATGCTCTGTTGTGTGCTTTGCCTTGCTGTCTGGTCTTGCACAGCAGCCAGTAGTACGCGATATAACGGCAGAGAATGTCTTTACACGCAACTGCGAGGGTCCTGCCGTAGATGGTAGGGGCAGGCTCTTTGTTGTAAACTACGCTCGCGATGGCACGATAGGTCTTGTGCAGACAGAAGGTCTCAAAGAGCTAAAGAAAGTTGCTGTAGAATGCTACGTTGTGCTTCCACAAGGGAGTATTGGTAACAGTGTACGTATAGGAAAACATGGGGAAATGTATATTGCAGACTTCAAGGCCCACAATATTTTTGTTTTAGACACATGCCGCCGTGAAATTCGAGAATATCTGCACTCGGAGCGATTTCATCAGCCTAATGACCTATGCATTACCTCGCGCGGAGTTTTATTTGTGTCAGACCCTCACTGGAAGGATTCCACGGGTAAATTGTGGCGCATAGATCCGGACAGTTCGGGAAATAACGGCACGCTTATTCTTTTGGATAGCGTGCTAGGAACAACCAATGGTATCGCATGCAGCCCGGATGAGAAAACGCTATATGTGAATGAAAGTGTTCAGCGAAACATATGGGCGTACACTCTTGATGCTCAAGGCAATATCTCGAATAAGCGCCTATTTGCTTCGTTTCGAGATTACGGTCTCGATGGCATGAAGTGTGATAACGCAGGGAATTTATATGTTGCTCGCTATGGAAAAGGTGTCATTGCTGTTCTTTCGCCTCAAGGAAAGCTGCTCCGGGAAATTGCTCTCAAAGGCAAGGACTGTAGTAACCTCACTTTTGGGGGTAAGGACAGAAAAACAGTGTATGTAACAATGCAAGATAGGAAGTGTGTGGAGGCATTCCGCGTAAGTATCCCGGGCAATCAGTAGTGAAGACAGTGCAATAAACATCTACAGATACACAAAATCTGCACCAGCGAGCACAATTATTAAGGTTGTTGGAGTTGAATTTTCATATTTGCTCAACAAATTGTATATTGCCTGCCTGTCAATAATTGATATATCAACTGTTCGAGAGTAAGCACAGCGTTATTGTTTCACCGAAGCTGATACCAGCTATTTTGTAAGGAGCGTTTCTGTGGATGTCTTTCAAAAATGCTTTGACTTTACCCGTGCCGACGAGGTAAAAGCACTAAATATGTATCCATATTTTCGTGCAGTTCAAGAAAATGAAGGTCCGGTAGTAATGATGGAAGGACGCAAGGTTGTAATGGCAGGCTCAAATAATTATCTAGGGCTTACAGGTCACCCGCGTGTTCGTGAAGCTGCAAAGCGCGCTATCGATAAATATGGTACAAGCTGTTCGGGCTCGCGGTATTTGACGGGGACAATAGATCTTCACATCGAACTTGAAGAGCGTCTTGCGCGATTTCTTGGCTATGAAGCAGTATTGCTCTATAGCACGGGCTATCAAACTGCACTTGGAGTAATTTCGGGCTTAGTGCAGCGTGGGGACTATGTGATATCGGACAAAGAAAATCACGCTTGTATTGTCAATGGTGCCTTGCTTGCAAAGGGCGCTACAGCTGAATTTGTTCGCTATAAGCATAACGATATGCAGGACTTAGAGCGTGTTGTATCTAAAATTCCTGATACAGCAGGTAAACTCATCGTTACCGATGGCGTTTTTTCTGTAACAGGAGCTATTGTGAATCTTCCTGAGCTGTTACGCGTGGCAAAACAATACAACGCACGTGTTCTCGTTGATGACGCTCATGCCACAGGGGTGATTGGCAAAGGTGGGCGTGGCACAGCAAGCCACTTTGGGGTAGAAGTTGATATGACGATGGGAACGTTTTCTAAGACGTTTGCTTCGCTAGGTGGCTTTATCGCTGGTCCTGAACGTGTGATTAACTATCTGAAGCATCATTCTCCTGCACTAATTTTTAGTGCAAGCCCTACTCCTGCATCATGCGCAGCAGCATTAGAAGCGCTCAATATCTTGGAAGAGCAGCCAGAGCTGGTGGGAAAGCTTGTCGGCAATGCAGCCTACGTGCGCAAAGCTCTGAAAGAAAAAGGGTTTCATGTCCTCGATGGGCAAACAGGAATCGTTCCTGTGATTGTTGGCTCGCTTGAAAATGCTTTGATGTATTGGCGGCAGCTGTACGACCGTGATGTGTTCGTCAATGCGTTTGTTCCGCCGGGCGTACCGCCAAATATGAGTATGATGCGTACAAGCTATATGGCTTCCCATGAGCGAGAGCACCTCGACCGTATTATTCAGGCATTTGAAGAAGTTGGTGATGCTCTTGGATTTCGCGGTGTAGCGGCGGCAAACGGTCAAACAATTCCTGCTTCACACTAGCAGGATCATGATACACCGTAGCTACTGCGTGCCGCATGCGCTATGCATGCTGACAAAAATACTGTTTGGAAGAATGCCGCTCTTTACATACTTTTGTGTCGCTGTAAAAGCCAACCTAGCTCAGCTGGTAGAGCAGCTCATTCGTAATGAGCAGGCCGTGGGTTCGAATCCCATGGTTGGCTCTGTATTAGAGCCTCGGTAGCGAGGCTTCTTATCGTATGCACCTCTATGGGTAACGAGAATACTGCCTATACATCTAA
>JANWZB010000027.1 GCA_025055035.1 Candidatus Kapaibacterium sp. | reverse complement strand
TGACCAAACCGGGAATTGAATGATCGCGTGACAATATACAATGTATACAAGAAAATACATGCGGAATGGCTTAGTGCTCAGTAAGTTCCCTGAACGAAGAAGTCTTCTGCAACGCTGTTCTGCGCTCTTACTGTATTGTGCTGGTGTCGTGGTCGTGCTCTTTTGCTCTACTTTCCCCTCTCCTGCACTACTATTCTGCATGCAGCATCAGGGGGATACTGCTGGTTGTAGTGAGAGAATGGATTATGCCATAACTCGTGCATCTAGTATACTTGCGCATCTTTCTTCGTTAACTAAGAGAGACTCGTTGTACATTGATTCCTTGGTTGTGCTTACCCGACAGGCACACATGATAGCACTTCAATGCAATGCTCATCGTGCTGCTTTGATGCTCCTTGCGGTAAGTGAATCTGCAAGAAAACTTCATACTGCGCAGAATATTATTCCGCTGCGTATTGCCATTCGCGATACGAAACTCTTCTTGGAAGAAGCAAAGCGCTACTGGGAACAGCGCTAACTGCGATGCATTCTGTTCTATCTATCGTGCTGGTGCTGGTGATGCTTGCCGTTAAAAAATGTTAAATGCTTGTGTGTTGCTTGAGTTGCTAGTGGGGACAGTGTAGATTTGTGACAGATTCTCTCGTGTGTAAATTCTGTATCGTGTGCGCTATGAGCAAACGAACGGTGTGGGCTATCATTGCACTGATGCTTATCGGTCTTCTAGGGATTATTGCAGTGCAAGTGTACTGGCTAGCGCGGGCTTCTGCATTAGAGCAGAGCCTGTTCAAGCAGCGTGTTCATCGTGCATTGAATAATGTTGCTCAGCAGCTTGAAATTCGGGAAACAAAAGCCTTAATTATGCACAGTCTCAATAATATGCGTAAAACTGCAGAAGCCGTGAAACACTATCATGCTGGTTCGTCATTGGTAGAGCTAGATAAGCGATTTGTGGAACGTCGCAGAAAGACGACAGCAGTACACAAGGCTTCTCTACGGAGCGCAAAACACGATAATGCCCATCAGAAAGATTCTAGCGTATTGCATGAGCCTGTAACATGGTCTCAGACAAAAACCCAAAATAGTATTACCGAACATCATCGTTCCCAGCATAGTTCCTCGAATGGAGGAGGCAATAACATTGTGGAAATGCGCTTTGGAAATGCACAGTTTTCTGTCAGCCTTCCACCAAAGGAGCAGAATGCTGCCGAGCGCTATTACTTCGACAATAAAGCACCACAAGGCACAGCAGAATTGGCTTCCGAAGCTCCAGCAGTAACATTAACAGTGTCTCGTCCTGATGGACAGCCTTTGCGGATTATTCTCCGTAATACTCGTCGGCACAGCGTTAAGCGTGATTCTGTAATACAGCGCTTATGGCAAATGCGTAATCGCAATCAAACCTATGGAAATAATGCTGATAGCAATACTGCAGCACAGAATGTGAGAACTGTACGTGAGCGCGTATCCCCTAACGATAAACGCAAGGAAATGCTGTTCGAACAGTCATGGGAGTCTTCCTCGCATCAAGTAGGGCGGCAGGGTCTAACGGTTCATGTTAATAACCGGCCAGTGCTCAGTGGCTCTGTAGAGATAGGAGGAGTACTTCGTGAGTTAGGGCGGTGGGATAATACAGGAAATTCTGCACTGCGGCAAGTGCAGCTAGAGCTTCTGCGGTCACGACGTATGATTGAAAGGCTACGTCGCTTGAATGGTGATACACGCGACGTAGATTCTGTAATGGCATTAGTGTTTAGACGTCTGCAGAGCATGGATGAAGTGAGGATGGATGAAGGAGTAACACAGCTTTTTGATGCTGCTTTTGATACATTATCGTCTTCTTCTAGTCTTGACGTTGAGGATAAGCAGTTTGCTCAAAAAACTTCTGTATCTTCTGAATCACAACAAGGTTCTTCAGTGCCAAATAACTGCCGTGCGTTTGTAGCAAGTGGTAGCAGCGCCCGCAAGCATCGCAAAGAGGTATTACCACATTCGTGGGTAGCTCATGACACTCTGAGTACAGTTGTCGAAAAGATGGACTTAATCGAGAATATTCTAGAGAACATGGTCGCGAGAAAGCGCGCTGTGCTAGAGCGCGTAACTATGCACGAGATACAAGGGCTACTAGCAGCAGAGTTTCGAGAGCATGGAATTCAAGCACCATATGAATATGGAATTGTGCATTTAGATATACCTGCACGAGGCTATATAGCAGATACGAATATCCTGCAGAGTAGTCTCAGAATGTATAACCATGAATATGCTCGCGTTGTTGCATATGCAGCAATGCCACAATTGGTCTATCAAACAGATACAGATAGCGCTCGACATAGAGAATTACTGATATCGTCTGAATACCGTGTTCAGTTATTTCCCAATGATATTATGGCGAGTGAGGATAGAGAATACTTGTCAGTGTATTTTCTGAACGAGAGCGGTAAGCAGGGAATGACGTTCGCAGGAATTGCACCGGTACTAGGGTTATCGGTGGTGTTCTTAGTGCTGATTGTGGGATGCTTTGCGTTTACATTTGTTGCACTCATGCGTCAGAAGAAGTTGTCTGATATGAAGACAGACTTCATCAACAATATGACGCATGAGCTCAAAACGCCAATTGCTACCATAGCTATAGCAAGTGAAGCACTCAAGGATGAGCATATACGTAGCGAAGCATCTCGTCTGGAGCGCTTCCTGAATGTGATTCATGATGAGAATAAGCGCCTTGCAAGTCATGTAGAGAAAGTCTTGCATGCTGCGCAAATGGAAAGAGGCGAACTCCAGCTTCGACGTACGAGCTTAAATCTCCACGATCTTATTGCCACTGTCGCAGAATCTCTTGCTCTTCAGGTGGGGCAAAAGCAGGGGCATATTGAGCTTCGATTAGAAGCTCACTCGCCTATTGTGCAGGCCGACGAAGAGCACCTGTGCAATGTTCTTATCAACTTACTCGATAATGCAAATAAATACACACCAACAATGCCGCACATCGTTGTGACGACACGGAACACTAGTGCTGGTCTTGCTGTTGCGGTACAAGATAACGGAATTGGTATGACACGCGAAGCGCAAAAGCAGATTTTTGAAAAGTTTTATCGTGTGCCAACAGGTAATCGGCATGATGTCAAGGGATTTGGCTTGGGGCTAAGCTATGTGAAAACGATAGTGGAAGCACACGGCGGCACAGTTACGGTGAAAAGTGAGCTGGGTAAAGGAAGTACATTTGAAATTGTTTTGCCATCCGATACAGTAGCATAAGCATGGTAATACTAGATTGCGCAAACCAAAGTAAAAGTAGGCAAGGAGGTAGTTGTGAGCCAGACTTCTATTCTACTGGTTGAAGATGATGAAAATCTTGGTGGTGTACTACAGGAGTACTTGTCTGTGAAGGGATATAAGGTAGAACTCTGTCGTGATGGGGAAGCTGGTTGGGCTACGTTTCGCCGAGAGCAATATGACTTGTGTATTATCGACGTTATGATGCCGAAGCAAGATGGATTCTCGCTTGCACGAGCTATTCGTGCGCAGAATCAGCACGTGCCAATTGTGTTTCTGACAGCGAAATCTATGCAAGCCGATAGGATTGAAGGCTTCCAAATAGGAGCAGATGACTATGTAACAAAGCCCTTTAGCGTCGAAGAGCTCTTGCTGCGCATTCAAGCAATTATGCGCCGTGTCAAGCAGAGCGGGGAGCGTAGTTATACCGAGTTACCTGATAACTTCCCGATAGGTGCCTATACTTTTAGCTATCGCAATCAGGTTCTGCATCATGCTCAAGCAACTATACAGCTCACAAGTAAAGAAGCCGAATTATTGCGGTTGCTCTGCATCTATGCAAATCAAGTGATGAAGCGCGAAACAGCACTCAAAACAATTTGGGGAGACGATTCATATTTCAATGGTCGAAGTATGGATGTCTTTATCACAAAGCTACGAAAGTATTTACGGCTAGATCCAAGCGTTGAGATTATGAATGTACATGGGCTGGGGTATAAACTTGTCATACGTGCACTGAGCGCTCAGGAACATAAGGCGTAGCTGAATGTATAGCTGTATATAACGATGTCAATATGCCTCGACCATCTGTTTTGCCGAGTATGGGGTCGCAAGCACGTTCTGGGTGAGGCATCATGCCAAGAACGTTGCCGCGCTTGTTAATAATACCAGCAATATTGTGTAGAGAACCATTTGGATTAGCTTCTGGGGTAATGTTGCCCTGTTCGTCAGCATAGCGAAAGAGCACCCTGCCCTCATCTTCGAGTGCGGCTACCGTCGATTCATCAGCAAAGTAATTGCCATCGCCGTGAGCAATTGGCATGCGTATAACGCCCGAGGAAATGCTGCTAGTAAAAGCAGTGTCTGTGCGCTCTACGCGAAGATACACGTCTTTGCAGATAAACGCCAGACCGGTATTACGCAGGAGAACACCTTCAAGCAATCCTGCTTCTGTGAGAATTTGGAAGCCGTTGCATATACCCAAAACATAGCCCCCGCGCTCTGCAAAACGTACTACCTCATGCATAATGGGAGCAAATCGGGCAATGGCACCACATCGCAGATAGTCGCCGTAGGAGAACCCTCCCGGAAGAATGATGCAATCAATGGTTGAAGGTAAAGATGTATCCTTGTGCCAAAGCGCAATAGGTCGTACACCTTCTATGAGTGAAGCTGCATATAGAGCGTCGCGGTCGCAATTTGAACCTGGAAATGTAACAACGCCTACAGTCATGCTAGTATCTGAACGAAACTGTGAAAAAGAGAAACTGCGACAAGCGTACTAAGACGTAGCGTCATATCATAAAGATTTTTCATTGTTTGCTGTCGCATTTTCATAGTATTTTTAGGAAAATATTCCAGCATTTGGCCTAAAATTTACAAGGTTTTTGGGAAATGCAGTATGAAAATCCGTTGCGATAACGCTCTTGCTGTTGTTATCGATGTACAAGAACGGCTATTCCCCCATATGTACGACAAGGATAGCCTTGCAGATGCCATCGAGAAATTTATTCATGGAGTGCAGGTACTGAATCTTCCGGTGATTGTTACCGAGCAATATACTAAAGGCTTAGGAAAGACACTCTCACAACTTCAGACTGCTCTCGCCGATTATTACTCGCCCCTAGAGAAAATGACGTTTAGCTGCTGTGGAAATAAAGAATTTACGGATTCGCTTGACAATCTTGGGCGGCGTCAGATTTTGCTTGTTGGCATCGAAGCGCATATTTGTGTACTGCAGACAGCGCTGGACTTGCGCGAGCGACGGTATCACCCTGTCATCCTCGAAGACTGTATATCGTCACGCAAGCCAAATGATAAGCGTATTGCTATTCAGCGTATGCAGGGGATGGGATGTACTATTACAACATTAGAAGCAGTATTGTTCGAGCTCTGTGGCACGGCAAGTGTACCAGCTTTCAAGCAGATTTATCAAATAGTTAAGTAGAGATGCGCTAAGCTTGGAGATCCAAGAACAAGGGAGGTTATGCATTCCAATACTGCCGATCTAGGCTTCTGTATTGAATAGCTTCACTCAGATGCTGGGGAAGAATACTGTCACGGTCGGCAAGATCGGCAATAGTGCGGGCTACTTTTAAAATGCGGTCGAATGCACGTGCAGAAAAGCCCATGATAGTCATTGCTTTGCTCATAAGCTTTTTGCCTTCGCTGTCTAGCACACAGTAAGTACGAATATCTTGAGGAGTCATGTCGGCGTTTTTGTGAATATCTTTGCGGCGGGCAAAGCGCCTGCGCTGAATATCTCGTGCACGCACAATGCGTTCGCGTACTTCTGCTGAGGACTCGCTCGGTCGCGATGATGATAGATCGCTGTAGCTTACAGGTAGTACATCGACATGAATATCAATACGGTCAAGCAGCGGTCCAGATATTTTCGCCATATATCGCTGAATCTGCTGAGGAGTACATGAACATTCATGCTGAGGATTGCCAAAATTCCCACAAGGACAGGGATTCATCGAACACACAAGCATGAAGTTTGCAGGATACTCAATGGTCTGCTTTGTCCGCGAAATCGTGATACGTCTATCTTCAATCGGCTGACGCAGAACTTCGAGAACATTGCGAGCGAATTCGGGTAGCTCATCTAAAAACAACACACCATGATGTGCTAAAGAAATTTCTCCGGGTCGTGCTGTTCCAACACCACCCCCCACAAGTGCTGCATCGGATATAGTATGATGCGGAGCGCGAAAAGGACGGGTGGAAACAAGGGCATGGCTTTCTGGAAGCAGCCCTGCAACTGAGTGAATTGTTGTTGTTTCGAGTGCCTCATCGAGTGTTAAGGGCGGGAGGATTGTTGGGAGACGCTTTGCGAGCATTGTTTTGCCACTGCCGGGTGCGCCAATCATAATCACGTTATGACCACCTGCAGCTGCCACTTCAAGGGCACGCTTTGCGTTGTCTTGTCCCTTAACGTCGCTCCAATCGATAGTGTACTGGGTTGTGTCCTGCAAGATTGCTGCAGGGTTAATCTTTTGTCTATCAATGTTCTTTTCGCCACGCAGATATGCGATTGTATCGCGTAGCGATGAAATTGGAATGATATCTATACCATAAACAACAGCAGCCTCGTTGGCGTTATGCTCAGGGAGGATAATGCGCTCGTAGCGCTCACGCTGAGCTGTAAAAGCGATAGGCAGTGCTCCGTGAATTGCTCGTACTGTACCGTCGAGAGCAAGTTCGCCGAGCAGTAGGGTTTTATCTAGAGTATACTGTGGTTGGAGAATCCCTGCTGCTGTGAGAATACCAATAGCAATAGGTACATCAAAGGCGCTCCCTTCTTTACGAATATCAGCTGGGGCGAGATTAACAGTGATTTTCTTGCCGGGGAAGCTTATCTGGGAGTTTTTGATTGCAGCTGATACGCGCTCGCGGGACTCTTTAACGGCAGAGTCTGGTAGTCCCACAATAGTAAATGCTGGAAGAGCGTTTTCAAGATGTGTTTCGATGTCCACAATGAAAGCCCCAACGCCAAGTGTAGAGGCGCTATGAACGCGCGAGAACATAGAAAAAACATAGGATAAGCTTAAAAGATGTCACAATGCAATACTCAAGGATATTGCAACAGGTAAATCTACATATTTTCTCGTAAATTGTGATGCTAGAAGAAGCAATAGCAGGCACCAGCGCGCATTGTGCATACTGAATATGAGTTTCACCCATGAGATATCCGTTACTCCATACCTTAAGAAGAGCTGGGTACATAGCCTCACACGATGAATATGAAGGCTCTCTATCACCGTATCGTAGAGCAAAGAAGGCTTGGCAGCGTCGCATTGTACTGCAAAGTGCTATAAAAGATGCTATCTTTATGGCACTAGGTATTGTCGCTGCTGGGTTTGGGCTCAAGGGTTTTTTGTTGCCAAATGCGTTTATCGATGGGGGAGTAACGGGTATCTCTCTCCTACTTGCAGAACTAACAGCATTAACACTGCCTACTCTGCTTGTGCTCATCAACGCGCCATTTATCGTTTTAGGATACTTTCAAGTAGGTCGTGCATTCGCTCTCAAAAGCGCTGTTGCTATCTGTGGTTTGGCATATGCTGTAGCAGTTCTTCCATATCCACTGATTACACATGACAAGCTATTGATAGCAGTGTTTGGTGGATTCTTCTTGGGCTTAGGGATTGGTTTCTCTGTGCGAGGCGGTGCCGTAATTGATGGCACAGAGATTCTTGCTATCTATCTAACGCGCAAAAGTAGCTTGAGTGTTGGTGATGTTATCTTAGGGTTTAATATCATAATTTTTTCGGTTGCAGCGTACTTACTTAGCGTAGAGACAGCGCTGTATGCTATTTTAACCTACTTTGCTGCTTCGAAAGCTGTAGATTTTATCCTCGAAGGTATTGAAGAGTACACAGGCGTAACGATTATATCTAGCCGCAGTGAGGAAATACGCCGCATGATTATTCATACGCTACGTCGCGGGGTAACAATTTACTCTGGAAAGCGTGGCTTCGGAAAGCGAGGAGAGAGAGAAGCAGAAATTGATATTATCTATACCGTCATTACACGTCTCGAAGTTTCACGCCTGCAGCAAGAAGTAGATGCTATCGACCCTCACGCATTTGTCGTGATGGCAAGTATTAAGGATACAAAGGGAGGGATGATAAAAAAGCGACCACACAAAATGCTTCATTAGCACTGTGATGCGTGAACAGCTCATCTACCCTTTATTCCAAAAGCTTGTATACTCAAGCAGCCTTACGAATGTAATCGAGTTCGAGATAAGGCAATTTGTATGGGCTGAATAAGTTAAGTATGTATCACACTGCTCAATACTTAGAAAGTAGAGATGTATCTGCGTTGTACATTTTCTCGAAAGGAAGGATACAGTATGAAACAGCACCATATCTTTTGGTTAGTTGCATGTGGTCTGATGCTCATGCAAGTAGTAATGCTAATCCTGACTCCGTTGGATTCCATAGCAGTGGCACAGGATAGTATAATAGCGAATTCTTCTGAGCGTAGTTATACTGATCATACTAATAGCAATCATGCTGTTCAAGCGCAGCAACACGATTCGCTAGACTGGATACTATTTGTGATTATTGCCCTAACACTTGGAACAGCGGCGCGACATTGGGGAGGGAAAGTACCGATTCTGCGTGCATTCCCCTTTACAGTCTTACTCATGCTGCTGGGATTTATATTGGGTTTACTCGATAGAATAGGTGTGTTTGTTGGGGTGTTATCAGTCTTCGATGCAGCGTTGCAATGGGCTGCAACTATCCATCCAAGTCTTATTTTGTTCATTTTCTTGCCAACCTTGATTTTTGAAGCAGCCTTCGCGATTGATGTTCATACATTCAAGAGGTCAGTTGTGAATGCTCTAATTCTTGCTGTGCCTGGAATGATTATTGCCACTGTTCTTACAGCAGCAAGTGTCATGTTTGTGCTTCATCTTCCTCAGTGGTCGTGGTATCTTGCGTTTTTGTTTGGTGCACTGATAAGTGCAACTGACCCTGTTGCAGTAGTCGCTTTATTGCGGGAGCTAGGGGCAAGTAAGAAGCTGAGTACATTGATTGACGGCGAGTCATTGCTGAATGATGGTGTTGCTATTGTTATCTTTACAGTCTTCCTCGAATATGTACGCATAGGTGCTAGTCTCGATGATTTGAATGTTGTAATACTCTCGCAAAGCTTTCTCAAAACTGCGCTAGGCGGCACGCTTATTGGCTTAGTCATAGCTGGCTGTACCATAGCGTGGGTACGCCGCGTATTCAATGATGCTCTCGTAGAGATCACTGTACTCGTGATAGCAGCATATTTAACGTTCTATATTGCCGAGCACTTTCTGCATGTGTCGGGAATTTTAGGTCTCTTGGCGCTAGGTTTAGTCATGTCGGGTGTTGGGCGTAGTCGTATTAGCCCTCAGGTTGAACACTTCTTGCATAATTTCTGGGAAATGGCAGCATACCTAGCAAATACTCTAATTTTTGTCATTGTAGGGGTATTGATTGCAGAGCGCACGGTGTTTTCGAGTCAGGATGTAGTGAACCTTGTTGTGCTTTATATTGTAATCCATGTGGTGCGAGCAGTAATGCTTGGATTGTCATACCCAATAATGAAGCGCTTTGGGTATGGTATAACTATCAAGGATGCTGTTATTCTTTGGTGGGGAGCGCTACGTGGCGCATTGGGTTTATGCCTATGCTTGGTGGTTATGCAGGAGTCTTCAATTGCACGAGTAGTGCAGCAGCAGATGATGTTTTATGTGGCAGGTATAGTATTTCTTACGCTCACAATCAATGCGACAACTATTAAATGGGTAATTGAATGGCTAGGCTTGACAAAGATTTCCAACGCACGGCGAGCAATGCTTGGGAATGCAATGCAAGAACTTCGTAAGGAGCTTGAACGAATCATTGTGCGCTACAAATATAAGAACGCTGGTCGAGGTGTGCGCTGGAGTGCAGTGCGGGAATACGTTCCAGAGTTTCATGCTTCTGAGCGTTCTCTCGTAGAGTGCACCGATACAGAAACGCTTGCTGAGATTCGTTTGCGTTTGCTCGAAGCTGAACGAGCGTTCTATCAAGAGCAGCTGCATTATGGTTTGATTAGCGCTGACTCTTTTAATGCTCTGACTAGTGGGATTAGTCTTATGATGGATGAAGCAGGAATTCTCCCTCTATCCGAGCGACCATATCTGCACAAGCTATGGACTACTACTGAGTATATGCGTACGCTTTCGACATTTCCTCTTGTGGGCAGGTTGGTACATCGGCGACATGCCCAGCACCTGTCTCTTGTGTATGATACTGCAAAAGCTTGCGCAGAAGCACAGGAGTTTCTCTACGCTCTTGTGTCTCACGCTGAGCTATACGACATTAATCAAAACGACACATTTGACGACAACGAAATGCACATGGCTCGAACATTAGCTGCGGAAATTCAGTCATTACGGCAGTGCGCAGAAGAAGTGCTGTCGCTCATACGTCAGAAGTATCCGCGTGTTGCACTGGCAGCCGAAACAGTCGATGCTATTCGTTCTACTTTGAATGCTGAACTAGCAGTTATCGAGAAGTTACACCATGATGGGCTGTTAAAACTTGAAGAAGTCGGGCGGCTTACACGTCGTGTTGAAATGCAGATGAAAGCAGTCATCAATTATCCTGCGATGCTCCCATTGCCAAGCGCTGAAGAACTTGTACGAGAACTTCCATGGCTATCGTGTGCAACTGAAGATGAACTTCAAGTGTTTATGTCAATGTGTGAGCAATATAGTGCTGAAGGTGGGACAATTATCACACGCCAAGGCGAAACAGCACATGCAATGTATATTGTTCTTCGAGGTGAACTATGGACAGATGATGGTTGTTCAGGAACAATAGGGACAACTATCGGTGCGTATAGTGCTGCAAGTGGTGTTCCAGAAGTACATACGTGGCGCGCACGGAGTGCAACTGAGATGCTACGCGTAGAAGCTAGTCGCCTGCGCACATTTCTCAACTCGTATCAGCAACTCGCATTATCATTCTGGAAGTGGACTTCAGCAGAAGTAGTTGAGCAATATTTCAGTGAAGCGGGATATATCGCAGATGATGACGAACACTTAGACTGGCTACTAAGGTCCAAAGTCCAAGAGTATGAGCCTCATCAAACTATTACCCTTCATGAGAGTGCTGCTGTGCTGCTGTTGGGTACTATTCGTGATGATCGAGGTACTGTCCTGAATGCTCCAGAGCTTGTGCAAGCACAAAGCGCTACTGCCGAAACTAAGGCAGTACTCTTTGAGTATTCATTGATAGAATATAAAGCAGAACTCATCACAAACTTGCCCTAGCAAGGTAGCTACTTTCACACCACTCCGATATTCTGTCCGTGTATGCGAAATACATTTTCTCCTCGTAGCATTCTGTTGAGTATCAAGAAGCCTATAGAGCGCTTTATTCATGCAGAAACCTCGAGTGGTATTCTTCTGCTTATATGTGGGATTGCAGCACTTGCACTTGCAAACTCTGCACTGCACAATGACTATCATCACGTATGGGAAACCCCATGTAGCATAAGCATAGGCTCAATCAGTATGACAAAAGCGCTTCATCACTGGATTAATGATGGTCTAATGGTCATCTTCTTCTTTGTTGTAGGCTTAGAAATAAAGCGCGAACTCCTTGTTGGTGAACTTTCTAGCGCGAAGAAAGCCGCATTACCTGTTGTTGCGGCATTGGGTGGTATGGTTGCTCCTGCACTCATATACATGATATTCAATGGTGGTACACCGGCGGAGCGCGGTTGGGGCATTCCTATGGCAACTGATATTGCGTTTGCTTTGGGTGTTGTTGCTCTCTTGGGCAGCCGTGTTCCCTTTGTTCTAAAAGTCTTCCTTGCAGCACTAGCAATTGCTGATGACTTGGGGGCAGTGCTCGTAATAGCGCTATTTTACACGGAAGAAATTCAAGGAATGATGTTGTTCTGGGCATCGGTAGCGTTCGTTGTTGCATTAGTAGGTAACATACTTGGTGTGCGGAGTGTGTTGTTTTACCTCATAGTTGGCGTAGTACTGTGGATAGTTATCTTGCAATCAGGAATCCATGCAACAATTGCTGGAGTATTATTGGCAGTTGCTATTCCTGCGCGGCAGCGCATTAATGCTGATGAGTTTGCAGAGCATGCGCGGGCATACATTGAAGAGTTTGCAATGCAAACTCGCGAAAGTAAGAGTATTCTTGCGAATCAGCGTGCACAGTCTGCCGTACGAGATTTGGAGCGCTCATGTGAACTTGTGCAAACGCCTCTATCTCGCTTTGAAAATAATCTACATGCATGGGTGGCATTCCTCATTATGCCTATCTTTGCTATTGCTAATGCGGGGGTACGGCTTGAAGGTAATCTAGCAGAAGTGTTTCTGCACCCTATTACACTGGGTATCATTGGGGGGTTGGTGCTCGGTAAGCCTTTGGGTATTACTCTCTTTTGTTGGATAGCGTGTCGGTTGAAGATTGCTCATATGCCTGTAGGGGTAACATGGGTTGATATTATAGGTATTGGCTCGATTGCGGGAATAGGCTTCACAATGGCCTTATTTATTCAAGGCTTAGCATTTACTGATGCAACACTTGCCATGGAAGCGAAGGTGGGAATTTTTGCTGCATCACTTATTTCGGGAATACTTGGATATTGCATATTTAGCTTAAGGAGCCGTCGGCGTGGTGTAGCGGAGTAGATGCTATGCTAAACAATTGCTAAGTGTGCAGGCGAATAGGTATGCCAGCATTCGCAATATGAGCACGAGTCTGCATAGGGTTTTGGTCTTGAAAGCAGAAGAATGTTCCGGCGGCAACAGCATCAGCCTTTCCTTTAAGAAATCCATCAACAAAGTCGAGTGCTACGCCACAGCCTCCTGCTGCAATGACAGGAACAGAAACGCTCTCAACGATACGTGCTATAAGCTCAATATCTAAGCCTTGTCGTGTACCGTCGCGGTCAATAGAAGTTACAAGTAATTCCCCAGCTCCACGCTCTTCTGCTTGCTGTGCCCATTCAACTGGATCAAGGTTAGTTGGTTGCTTTCCGCAGTGCGTCCACACGCGGTGCTTTCCTACTTCGTTGCGGCGAACATCGATGCTCACAACAACACACTGTGCGCCAAAGCGCTCAGAAGCTGCAGTGATAAGCTCTGGTGTGTAAACAGCAGCAGTATTGATAGCAACTTTGTCTGCACCGTTTTCAAGCAGTAAGCGAAAATCTTGTACAGACTGAACACCCCCACCAATAGTCATTGGCATAAAGATTTCTTCAGCTGCTTTGCGAATGATGTGAGTGAGAGGCTTGCGAGATTGTGGAGTTGCATCGAGGTCGAGAAAAATGAGCTCATCGGCAGCTTGAGCCTGATAAATTTTGGCTTGCGATACAGGGTCGCCAACTTCTATAACTTTATTGAACTGTACAGTGGTAACAAGTACCATATGCTCAGCGCTAAAGCGGCTTTGCTTCATCTGAAGCTTAGGGATCAAGCGACGTTTCAGCATATACTTCATGATTAGAACGGGAGGTATCAGGGCTGCCAAGAGAGAAAGTTTTCTAGCACACGTAATCCAAAATCTTGGCTTTTTTCAGGGTGGAATTGTGTTGCGACGATATTGTTCTTGCGTATGGATGCTGTGATGATACCACCATACTGGCATGTGGCGGCGATGTCATTGGGATTATCGCAGCGAAGATAGTAGGAATGCACGTAGTAGAAATCAGGGTCTGCCGGTAAGCCCTGTGCTAAAGGCTCTCCTTCACGGAATGTTGTGGTATTCCAGCCAATTTGCGGGATACGCAAGTGTGGGTCTGATGGTTGAATTTTGACAACATCTGCATCAAACCAACCCAGTCCTTCATATTCACCACCTTCGTAGCTGCGCCGTGCCATCATTTGCATACCAACGCATATGCCCAGTATCGGAATGTTATTGCTTAGAACAAGCTCATTGAGTATGGGTACAAAACCACCATGTACCAGACCATGAATACAGTCTCTGTACGCTCCTACACCCGGTAAAACGATACGATCAGCATTTCGTAGGTCTTCTGGGTGGCGGCAAATCTCTAATCGCGCACCTGCCATTTCTAAAGCATTGCAAATAGACAGTAGGTTGTTAACGCCTGTGTCAACAAGATGAACTGTGATCATAGCTATACGGACTGTTTATACTGTTGACTGCTCGTTTTTTAGGGAATACTACGGAAAACAGTGTGGCGTAGTACAAATTCAAGAAGAAGAGCTATAGCAGCTATACAAGCAAAAGGAAAAAATCGTTCAGAATAACGGCGAAACTCTGTAACAGAGATTTTTGTTTTTTCTAGCTTGTCGATTTCCGCATAGATTTCTTGCAGTTTTGCGTTGCTCGTTGCACGAAAATACCGTGCATTCGTCATAGCAGCAATTTGTTTCATAACGTCTTCGTCAATTTGCACTTCGAGGTTCTGGTATTGAATCCCAAATGGTGTTTGCACGGGATACGGGGCATAACCGTATGTTCCAACACCGATAGTATAGACACGAATACCAAAAGTTCGAGCAATTTCTGCTGCTGTGAGCGGTGCAATAGAGCCAGCATTGTTGATGCCATCGGTGAGTAGGATGATGACTTTGCTTTTAGCTTGACTATCTTTCAAGCGACTGACTGCTGTACTGAGTCCCAAGCCAATTGCTGTACCATCGAGTACCATACCACTTTTGATAGCACTGAATAGGCTTTTGAGAACTTCGTGGTCGGTAGTTAATGGGCATTGAGTAAAACTTTCGCCACTAAATACAACAAGACCAATGCGGTCATTAGGTCGGGCGTCGATAAACTCCAGAGCAAGCTTTTTTGCTGCCTCAATACGATTAGGCTTGAAATCCTCTGCTAGCATGGAGCCGGAAATGTCCATCGCAAGCACAATATCGATACCTTCAGACTCTACAGTCTGAGCCTGCGAGCTGGACTGTGGGCGAGCAAGGGCAATGATGAGGCATACGATAGCAAGCAAGCGCAGAACAAACGGTGTATGCCGCAATCGTAGGCGCAATGTTGGTGTTGTAGTTGCGAAGCCTTGTATGTTCGAAACGCGAATTTCTCCCTGTGCTGCCCCAATACGATAATACCGATACGCCAGCAGTGGAATCAAAAGCAGCAACCAGAACATTTCAGGGTTTTTGAATGTGAACGGTACGGCGTTCATAGTGCATTATAGTCCAAGTGTGATTTTCAGGTGCACATGGTATATGATGCTGTGAACTCCTCATATAGTGTAAGAATTTCAGCCGTGATCATAGCTGTTGCACCCCAGAGAGGTATGTGCTTGCCAATATCCCAAAACGGAACTTCGACGTTTTGTCCAAGAACTGTCCACGGCTTTCTGCCAAGATTCTTAGGATCCATGAGAAACGAGAGTGATAGCGAAAAGATTTCTGCTACCTCTTCGGTATTGCGATATGTTTGGGGTATACCGTAGTGGAAGCCTGATACTACATATATCATGCTACGCGAAACAGGGACGTATAATGGAGAAAGTTCGCCCAAGATAGTGATGTGTTCTGGTGAAATGCCTACTTCCTCATATGTTTCTCGCAATGCTGTTTGGACAATTGCTTCACCTCTGTTGCTTCGCCCACCCGGAAAGCTAATCTGACCGCTATGGTGCTTGAGGTTATTGCTGCGTACTGTGAAGAGAAGTTGTAGATGTTCAGGAGTGTCTGTGGAGGCCTGTGTATTGAATAGCAATGCGAGAACAGCGCTTTGCTTGTATGTAGTGATGTCGTGTGGTGGCTCATATACCGCCTTTGCAAAAGGAGCCATGCGTTTTTGTCCTTCGTAGCCAGGAAGCGGTTCTTGAAGACGCTTTTGGAGGAACGTAATAAACGGCGGAAGTACAAGCATGGTAGCATCCAATAATTTCAACGCATTCAGAATAAATTTAGTGGTAGCCGAATGAGCGCAAATGTATTGGATTATTGCGCCAGTCAGCACGAACTTTAACAAAGAGCTCAAGAAAGACCTCACATCCAAGATACTGCTCAATCGCTTTTCGTGCAAGCCTTCCTGTTTCTCTCAGTGTGCTGCCGCCTTTACCGATAATGATATACTTTTGTGTATCACGTTCCACAATGATATCTGCTGCAATATACCATTTGCCGTGCTGACGCTCTTTGAACTGTGTGATACTAACTTCGGTCGAATAGGGGATTTCTTGGCGATAGCGCGTAAAAATGGTCTCACGAATAATTTCACCAACGAAGAAGCGTTGGGGTTGTGTAGAGAGCATTTCAGCATCGTAGTAAAATTCGTGCTCGGGCATGTATTCTTTGAGTGTGTCGAGTAGCTCGCGCACATATGCATTATGCAATGCAGAGATTGCTGCGATATGGCGTACAAATGGAAGACTGCTGAGTTTCTCCATCACTGGCAAGGCGTAATTTTTATTCTGTAGTGTGTCCATTTTGTTCAGGGCGATAATGATAGGCTTATTGATAGCTTCAAAACTCATGTGTAGGCGTTCCGTTAGTGTTTGCAAGGGATTCGGTGCTACGTGGTCCTGAGGTGTAAGGGTATGAGATGATGCAGCGGAGTGAGAATGGGGAATAAGCTTTTGTACATCAGCAACGACCAGTAGTACATCTGCACCTTCTACTGAAGATTTGACGAAGTCTATCATCGAATGATGCAGCTTATAGCTTGCTTTGGATAGAATGCCTGGTGTATCAAAAAAGATAATTTGTACACCGTCTTCTTCTGTCCCTTCAGTAACAATTCCTAAGATGCTCCGACGTGTAGTTTGTGGCTTGGGCGAGACAATAGAAAGCTTTGTGCCAAGCATTGCGTTGAGCAGTGTTGACTTACCAACATTTGGTTCACCAATAATCGCAACAAAACCGGCTTTAGTGGGCATGTTCGTGATGATTTGTAGCGAAAAGATAGTCCTGCACAAGATGAATCAGTGTGTCGCGTACCTGTTGAAGATTCATTGCTGCTGCACGGCATCCAGCAGCATTGTAATGTCCACCTCCGCCAAAGAAGTGCGCGATAGTATGTGCAGGTATAGTGCCTTTCGATCGTATGGATATTTTAATCTCATGCGAAAGCTCTACAAGCAGTATCCCTATACGTACGCCACGAAGGCTTAGAGTTTGTTCGACAAATCCTTCGGTATCATCGGGTGTTGTATGTGTATCCTGCATCATCGCTTGGGTTACAGTCATGATGCACATTGCACCGTTATGGAACGTTTGGAGATAGCTGAGAGCTTTGCCCAACAAGTGCGCACGGTTCATTGAATTTTGGTTGTACACACAGTCGAAAATGTAGTATGGCTCAACTCCTGCTTCAATCAAGCGAGCAATGATACGGTGGACAGCAGCAGTTGTGCGCGGGAATCGAAAGTTTCCTGTATCGGTCATGATGCCGGTGTAGAGGGCTTCAGCAAGAGGGCGTGTAAGGTATTCTCTCCTGTCGTGCTGTTCCAGACGTATTAACAGGCGATAGATAAGTTCTGCCGTAGAGCAGGCGTTGGTATCAATCACATACACCGAAGCAAACTGGGCAGGGTCTTGATGATGGTCGATAACTACTTTAATTGCAGGGGAATGCATGAGAGCTTCTTCCATTCCGCGCAGCCGATAGGGACTATTGCTGTCCAGAATAAATAGCACATCGGCTTCGGATAGCAGCTGCTCGTCACGCACTGGTTGAAAAACACGGATACTGTCAGCCTGCGGCAAAAAACGGAAATTGTGCGGAACGTGGCTTGGGTTGATATTGTACACAGTTTTACCAAGCTGTTCTAACAGGAGAGTAAGAGCAAGTTGTGAGCCTAAAGAATCACCATCAGAGTTCATGTGTGTATGAATGCAAAATACAGTGTGCTGCTGGATGAGATCTATGCAGACATCTAGACTTCTATCGCATGATGGTACAGAAGCAAGCGGTGGAAACGTTGAGTATGGCATTGTGGTACTGTGACGTTGCTATCCAAGGTTCTGCCGAAGCGTAACACTTTTCACAAGATATAGCTGGATGATACATGAATATATGGCGAAATTACCGAAAAATTTCTAGTTTTTGCTATCTTAGATACTCCTACCGATAACTTCCTCAAACTCACATTCTCTGGGACTCTTGCATGGGATTATTCAGGCATCGTGTTGTTACAAGCCATGACATTCTAAATGGAGCAATTACTCCGACGCTTTGGCTGTTTACTACGCCGCTGGTCTTTAGCTTCATGATAACGATTGTCTATTCGTGGATTGATACATATTTTGTAAGCCATCTGGGGGTAGCCGCAATAGCGGCAATTGGTATATCGGAACAATGCTACTTTTTTATCTACACTGCTGCAAGTGGTTTTACGATTGGTACGGGCGTTATTATTGCGCGGCGCATCGGTGAGGGGAATGAGCATGAAGCTGAGACTGTTGCTCTACAAGGCTTAACAGGGATTATTGTGATTGCTAGCGCTATTATGGTAAGTATGCAGATACTTTTACCCTTGATATTGCCGTTGCTTGGTGTACGTGGCGGAACGCTGGAATACGTGCTGGAATATTTACCGATGTTGCTGGCGGGCTTGCCATGCAGCAATTTGATTTATCAGATGAACGTCACAGCGCGTTCAGTTGGGAATTCAGGATTTGCATTCTGGACGCTTCTGAGCTTTACTATGTTGAATTTTGTGCTTGCACCGCTTCTTATCTTTGGTGTGAAGATAGGGACACGACAAGTAACGCCGTCGCTAGGCATGATCGGCGCTGGCATGGCTACTGCGCTGGCGAATGTTGGTGCCGCACTTCTTGGTATGATGATGCTCACACGTGGTGCTACGCGATTTCATATTTCATGGCGTCTGCCAATTCCACAGGTACAGGTGATGAGAGCAATTCTGGGTATTGGCGTGCCTTCGTCGCTACAATATCTGGCAGTTGGTGCGTCGCGGGCGATGCTAATGATGATTCATAATGCGTTTGGTACTACTGCAGCAGCAGCATATACTCTAGGACTGCGACTAGATTTCTTTGTGTTTATGCCCATCTTTGCTATAGGTGTTGCTATTGAGACCTTTACAGGGCATTGTTTGGGTGCACGAAAAGTGCGCCGCATTTTCGACTTTTATCGCACTGCAACAGTGCAAATGATTGGGGTTGTTCTTATGCTAGGGCTTGGAGTTTTTGTAGGTGGAGAGTATTTTGCAGCATTATTTACTCGCGATGCGGAGGTTTTAAGTCAATCGGTAGCATATATGCGGGTATCTGTTGTTTCGTATCCGTGCTTTGTAGCGCTCATTATGGCTCTGCGCGTCATGTCTGGTGCAGGTGATGCAATGCGAAGCATGATGATTATGGTTATAGTCCTATTTGCTCTGCAACTGCCAAGTATTATTGTGCTAGCGTGGTACTGTTATCTCGGAATTTATGGTGTGTGGTACGGCATTGTGGCGGGGTATGCTTTTGGAGCGATATTGGCATATTATCATCTTCTACGCAAGAAATGGCTTGCTGCAGACGTGTAGCCTGTTATGGATTGGTGCTCTGCCCTTTGCTGGACTAGGGCAGCAGAAATACTTTCAGCATCAATCTGCGGTTTCTGGTCATACAGCACTACAAGGCATATCGTCGGTGCTAACATACTATGACCTTTCGCCTATTGATAAGCTGCTCAGCGACTCACTTGCATGCTTTCATGGTGGCTGTACCCTGATTCTCATGCAGAATGGCAAAGTTCTTCTGGAGAAAAGCTATGGAAGCATGTCGCCCGATACTAGCATACCAATAGCGTCTGCTTCAAAATGGCTTTCCGCTGCACTCTTGATGACATTTGTAGATGAGGGAAAGGTCTCGCTATCCGATTCAATAGGAAAGTACTTGCGGTATCTTTCTGGTACGAAAGCAGCTATTACCATACGGCAGCTATTTTCTCACACATCGGGTTTTGCTGCGGAAATACCGATTATGCGCGATACACGTCTACCAATGAAGCATGTAGTGTATGCAATTTGTCAGGAGCGCTTAAAATATACACCCGGGACAGCGTTTGCTTATGGTGGTGCTTCAATGCAAATTGGCGGAAGAATTGTCGAAATTGTTGGTGGAAAGGCATGGGAACAGCTGTTTCAGGAACGTATTGCTCAACCCCTCGGGATGGAACATACGACATTTTATGGTGCTGGAGTAACGCCCAACCCGCTCGTTGCTGGCGGTGCATGGTCTTCAGCACGGGATTATGTCCGCTTTTTGCAAATGATTGCGAACAAAGGAATATGGAAAGGAAAACGCATTCTCTCTGAAAAGGCTATTGCCGAAATGATGCAGAATCAAGCAGGTGCAGTGCCTGTGTTGAAACAGTACCAACAGTCTCATGCTCATTATGCTCTAGTGGATAAACAACAAGCAAATTATGGTATTGGTGTTTGGCGCATATCTGCCCAATCTGCATCGCTACCGTTTGATATGCTTATAGAGGTTAGCTCACAGGGACGTATGGGATTTACGCCATGGTACGACGTACAGCGCAATCTCATAGGTGTTCTTGCAACATATACACCACTCAAGAAGATACAAGCAACGTACCGTGCGCTTAAAGCTATGATTCGTCATGCTATCCCACCGATTCAGCAACCGTTTACAATAATACCCCGCACTCCATTACTGAGTACGGCTACAACGCTATCCAAACAGTCCGTTGTGCGTAAGCGCTAGATATTTTGTGTATGACAAGTTCTGATTGTTTCACCATCAGCGGACGCTATGCATCTTCGAGTTCAGTTCATTGCATGGTTCTGTTTTACTACGGTATGTTGCTCTGCATATATGCGTGCACAGAGTGTGCGTGTACAGGCATGGCTTGATACAACGTCGCTGCGCATAGGAGAGCAGACGTCTTTTCATCTGTCTGTACAGCACATGCCGGATATCTATGTGCAGTTTCCTTTTATTGCAGACTCTCTCACAAGAAATGTTGAAGTGATAGAGTGCACACCAATTGATTCTACGGTGCAGGCGAACGGAAGTGTTCGTCAAACGCAGACGGTGCGGATAACTTCATTTGACGAAGGAGACTACACACTGCCGCCGCTGACGTTTGTGTATCGCATACCCAATGATACAACAACATATACCTTGCAAACAGACACTATAAAGCTGCTGGTGATTGGGGAAGGAGATATTATCCCAGCACAGAAGGGTGATTCCTTGGATGCTGAAGGAAAGCTTGATATTCGGGACATTAAGCCTCCGCTTTCCGTTCCAAGAACATTCTGGGAAGTTGCTCCGTATCTCGTAGCTGGGGTTATCCTGTTGGGTGGGATTGTGTGGGGAGTGTGGTACTATCGCAAGCACTGTTCTGCACGGCAAGGAAATATTCCGGCAGTACAAGCTCCGATGCGTCCGCCGTATGAAGTTGCTATGGAAAGACTTGAACTACTTCAGCAGCAGCAATTGTGGCAGCGTGGTGAAGCAAAAGAATATCATACCCAAATTTCTGATATTTTGCGTGTGTACATACAGAGTATGTATGGGGTACATGCGCTCGAAACGACAACAGAAGAAATACTTGATGCTCTGGGCTCCAAT
This sequence comes from Candidatus Kapaibacterium sp., assembly GCA_025055035.1. Lineage (GTDB taxonomy): Bacteria > Bacteroidota > Ignavibacteria > Kapaibacteriales > UBA4661 > PH2015. The sequence goes on along the minus strand of JANWZB010000027.1, from coordinate 7,620 downwards.
CCTCGCCTTCAAGCTTCGACTAAGCTTCTGCGCAACATTCTTACAGTTGCTGATGCAGTCAAATTTGCACGATATCATGCTCTTCCCGAAGAGCATGAGCAAAGCTTGCGCCTTGCAATGGAGTATGTTCAGATGACCGCTCTTGCAGAGAATATCGCTCAAAGCGAGGAAACATAGGAGCGTAAATGACGCTTTGCAAGGTCGTGCTAGCGCACAATATAGAGCGAGCATCGTGATGAGCGAAGAATATTGTGTGCTGTGCTGCCTAATGTTAGGATTTGAAGATTGCTTTTTCCTTTTGCGCCTAAGACAATTACATCAACGTGGGCATCACCAGCAAACGTAAGGATAGTATTGGATGGTTTCCCCCACATAACATGGACGTTAATGTGGGACGCAAGAGTGCTCATGCCAAGTGTAGCAGCAATAAATTGCTCAAACTCTTGAGAAATGCGAGTCTTGTGCGAACGGTATGTTTCCTCAGCTTGACTTTTGCTCATGCCGAGGGTGTTTGTATCGGGCAGTTCAAGGCAGTATAAAGCATCAAGTCGTGCTTGGGATTGTTCTGCAAGGTAGTAAGCATGTTGTAGAGCCTTTGCTGAAGCACGAGACATATCACAAGCGCACACTATGTGTTGTAAGGTTGTGGCGTGTGGTGTGTGAACAACCCAAACACTACAGTGCGCGTTTCGTACAACAGCTTCTGCTGTCGAGCCAAGAAATGAACGCTTTGCGTCAGCAGCAATCATGATGCTATCGGCTGCAAGTTCTTGCGCTGCAAGGATAATTTCTTCTGCCGCGTTACCCGTGCGAATGAGCGCTTGGTCAGTGGTAATTCCTTGCTCACGCATAAGCCGAAGCCAATGTTCAAGGCGCTCTTGCGCTTGAAGTTCCAAACTATCAGCTTCAAGCCAAAGCTTAAATGGTGATGTAAGTACATGCACCATCGAAACTGTACAGTTCAGCATGGCGAGAAACTTTGCAAGGTCAGGCAAGCGATCTATCCACGTACTGGAAAAATCTGTTGCTACAAGCATATGCACATTCTTCATAATAAGCTTTTCTCCTGTAGCAAAAAGGGGGTTATGAACTATGGCGTCGGTGCATTGCCCGTAATCGCAGACGTTTTTCAACAGCAACGGCACCATAAACAACGCAGCTTATTGCAAGTGCAATAAGCCAGTCTTGTAATGATAGCGGCTGAGTGTGAAAAAGGCGATTCATCAAAGGTACGTGAATAATAATGGTTTGGAGTAGTAACATCATACCAACACCGACAAATATCCATCGGTTAGACCAGTATCCAACATGCTGGAGTGGATACACAAGAGAGCGGCAGTTAAACAGGTACAGCGTTTCAATCAGAATAAACACAGTCATAGTTGCTGTTCGCGCCAGAGCTTCTGACGAGCCATGTTGAAGATGCCAATGAAATATACCGTAGCCTGCAGCGAACATCATCGTGCCAACAAAAAGTGTACGCATAACAAGAGGGAGCGTTAGAAGGGGTTTATCAGGGCGACGAGGTGGGCGCTTCATGACATCTGGTTCTTTGGGTTCAAAAGCGAGCATGAGACCCAAGCATAGAGCAGTGCTCATATTAATCCATAAGACATGAATAGGGAGCATGGGCAAGCTGCTCATAAGCATAATCGAAAGGAAAACAATCATGCCTTCGCCAAGGTTAGTGGGAATTGTCCACACAATAAATTTCATCAAATTGCCGAATACTGTGCGGCCTTCTTCAATTGCTGCTTCGATAGAGACAAAATTATCATCGGCAAGAACAATGTCGGCAGCATCTTTGGCAACGTCCGTTCCAGAAATACCCATAGCGATACCAACATCTGCTTTGCGAAGAGCTGGAGCATCATTGACTCCGTCGCCAGTCATTGCAACAATGTGGTTATGATGCTGAAGTGCCTCCACAATGCGCAGCTTTTGCTCTGGGCTGACACGAGCGAAAACTGCTACATGGCGAGCCTGCTCAAACAGCTCTTCCTCACTCATGCGGGCAATTTCTGCACCTGTTATAGCAAGAAGACTGTTATCCTGCCGTGTAGCACCTCGTAGTCCAATCTGCCGAGCTATAACGGATGCCGTCGTTGCGTGGTCGCCAGTAATCATTTTGACGCTAATACCTGCCTCGTGACACTGCTGTATAGCTCCTTTGACTTCTTCGCGTGGCGGGTCGATCATACCTTGAATTCCAACGAAGGTTAGCCCGCTCAGCACGTCCCGATGTGAAATCTCCAGTATATCGCCAGCGACACGCTTGCGAGCAAAGGCAAGTGTTCGTAATCCCTGAGAAGCTAGTTGTTCGGTGTCGGTAGCAACAGTGTCTCGGTCGAACGGAATCTCTTGTACTACGCCATCTATTTCTCGCAGCATTGTTGAGCATCGTTCAGAGAGAGCTTCTAATGAGCCTTTGACATATATAACACACTCACCGCTTGGTGCCCGATGCAGTGTTGCCATGTACTGGTACGCTGATTCAAAAGGAATTGTGTCAAGTCGGGGAAACTGTTCTTCCATGTGTAGTCGTGTCATACTTGCCTTATGAGCAACGACCAGTAATGCACCTTCTGTAGGATCTCCTTTGATGCTCCACCGCCCTTGAGTGTCTTCAGTGAGAATACTATCATTGCACAACACTCCAATGCGAAGTACCTCTTCGAGTGCTTGGTGCTGGGCAAGAAAAGAAGAGTCGAGCGATGATGCTGATGAGCTGGCTCGGGTAATATGCCCTTGGGGAGTATAGCCAAGGCCGCTCACTGTGAACACTATGCCTGCAGCATTGACTTGTTGAACAGTCATTTGATTTTCGGTCAATGTGCCTGTTTTGTCGGAGCACACGACAGTAACGCTTCCTAGGGTTTCGACGGCAGGAAGTTTCCGAATGATAGCGTTGCGTTGTGCCATAGCGTGTACGCCGATAGCCAACATAATCGTGATAGTGGCAGGCAAGCCTTCAGGAATCATACCGACCATCAGCGATACTGCTGCTAAGAACATATCCAGTGCTGGTCTTCCTTGCCAGATGCCAAGAGCAAATGTCAGGGTAGCGACACTGACAATCACATATAGAAGTGCCGAGCTAAAACTTTTCAGTTTACGAGTGAGAGGTGTTTCTATCTTGGTTGTTGTAGTGAGCATGTGGCTAATCGCACCAACTTCTGTAGCATTTCCTGTGGCAACAACAAGCCCTGTGCATGAGCCATAGGTAACGGATGAGCTCGCATACAACATATTTGTTCGATCAGCAAGGGGAGTATCGTTTGGCAAAACATGAGGAGATTTCGCAACGGGCACAGACTCGCCCGTCAGAGCTGACTCATCAGCTTGCACGTCGCGTGCATGAATAATCCGAATATCGGCAGGCACCTTGTCGCCTGAAGCAAGAAGAACGATGTCACCCGGAACGAGATCTATTGCATCAATCAATACTTTTTCACCGTGACGCCGTACGGTAGCTGTAGTTTTCATGCTATGTAGGAGTGCATCAATAGCCTGTATGGCTTTATTTTCCTGAAGGAAGCCAATGAGGGAGTTTACAAGTACTACAGCAAAGATTACACTTGCATCGATCCACTCTCCCAGTGCCACTGTAATAGCAGCTGAAGCAAGAAGAATATAAACGAGTGGTTGATGGAATTGCACAAGAAAGCGAAACCATGCGGGCTGGCGCTTGGGCGGAGTGAGGATATTATATCCATACTGTGCACGGCGCTTTTCCACTTCATGGTGATTCAGACCGAGTGCTGGGTCAACAGCAAATGCTGCATATAGTTCTTCGATAGATTGCGTATGAAACGTGCCCGATATCACAGAGGATGTATCGTACGCTGATCGGATTGTATGCGGTGTCATAGTAGGTGGTCTCTAGGGTGTAGTGGTAAGAAGTGTTGTATCTTCTTGCAACGACACTAGTGAGTTTGATGCTCAGATTGTGGTTAAATAATGAGACGTACACCACCGAGTTCGCTGATGTTGTATGGGAAACGGTCTCCCGGCGAGGAAATAAACATGAAGTTTTTAGGAATGTGCCATTCTTTGGAAAGCTGGTCGATGATGTCTGGACCGAATGTTCCCACACGCGTAACAAACTCAATGCGAATGTGGGGATATGCTCTATCAAGTACTGCTAAATCATCGAGAAAGCTTTGGTCAACAGTTTCTCCCTCGCGGAGAATAGCAACAATCTTAAGTTTGTTAGTTACTTCGTTTTCCTGCACATATATCATAACGCGATTGAGCGTAGCAAGATCATGTCCTTTTGTGAAAAATACAAACTCTTGGCTCTGAAGCCTGTGAACACGTTGGCGAATAGCTGCACGGCTGCGTAGCGCAAGAACACGAACGCTTTCCGAGAAGGAGCGCAAGACAAGAAGAGTATAGTTCATGAGGACTTGACGCTTCAGCGAGGCATAGATAAACAGCATAGCAGGCACAAAGTACTGGAGAAACACAACAAGATATTCAGGGTGGACTTTGATGTTCCCATAGAGGGCAAGGATAACTGCCACAAGTGCCATAATCACCGTAGGAACGCTTGCGTACACAGGGCGTGGAAGTTTAGAGCGTTTGATCTTTAGAAGAAAGTTTCCCAAGGCGAAATATGCCATAACAGACAGGAACGAAATGGTGTATACACCTGACAGGGGACCAATATTGCCTTTTGTAAGAAAGAGAATTGAGAGACACAACAGAAAAAAGCTCGTTAGAATGACATAGTTCGATTGACGATGAGTTTCGAGTAGGAAGAATTGCGGAAAGATGCGATCCAAAGCCATGCGCTTAATAAGACCACTAACACCAACGAATGAGGTTAGAACTGCGCCGCTAAGGACAGCGATTGCATCGAGGGAAATGAGGGTACTCAGCCAGACTCCTCCGACTTTATCACCCAAATAAGACAGCAACGCTTCTTTGTGTGCTGCTACCTCTGGCATGCTAAGAGTACCAAGCACAATGAGGGCAAGCAGTGGATTAAATATACTGACGACAATCCACATGTTGCGCAGTGTCTTAGGGAAAACCCCTTGAGCTTGCTCTTCCACAAAATTTGCAGAACTTTCAAAGCCCGATATTCCTAGCATGGCAGCGCTAAAACCGAAGAAGAGAGCTTTGGCAACACTACCGTGCTGTACTGGAAGAGAAAAATTCTGCTGCAAGGTTGCAAAGCCATGAACAGTTAGATACCAAACTGCGACGCAAGCAAGAAGCGTTAAGCAGAATAGATGAAATAAGAAGATACCAACAGCAGTTTTTGCAGATTCAGAAATTCCAATCAGTGTGAGAGCGAGAAATAACGCCAAGACAATAACTGTAGCCCCAACAACGTGTATTTCTGGAAGGATGTGGTGAAGATAGTGCATTGCTTCTGTTGCCGATAGCACCGCTGTTGCCATGTATGACAGTATTGTGAGGCATGCAGCAAGAGAAGCATTGTTCTTGCTCGTGGTGTTCAGAAGGACATTATATGCGCCACCATTGAGGGGCAATGCTCCAACTACTTCGCCATAAATACGACGAAAAAGCCACAGAACAACCGCTACAATGAGCAGTGAAATCCATGCATACTGACCAGCATATAAAATAGCAAGTGCAGAAACATATAGGCAAGACGATGAAATATCGTTCCCACAGATGGCAGTTGCTTCGAGTTCATTGAGCTTGCGTACTCCAACCATATCTTCAAATGTTTGCAGTGGTGGACAGAATTTCTGGCCGTACAGTGCTGCGGTAGAAATAGGCCTAGGGTACTGAGGAAAAACGCTCTATCAACTTATCGTTTTCCCAGCGACCATGTGCTTTTATCATGCCGTTTTTGTCATATACTGTACCTATGCCTTCTCTTTTGCCATTGTGCCACTCCCCGACATATTTGTCGCCATTTTTCCAATAATATGTTCCTATCCCTGTGCGATAGTCTTCGACGAACTCACCTTCGTACCGAACACCATCTTTCCACTGATGAATACCCTTTCCGTGCCGCTTGTTGTTCTTCCATTCGCCTTCATAGATGCTTCCATTTTCCCATACACCGATTCCATATCCAGACGCCATACTATCAACGACGTACCCAATATACACAACCTTTTCGTTATCTTTTGCACTCAAAAAACGTAGGCTTTTGATAACAGGATTTGGTAAAGGCTGTAAACTTGTCTGTTCAAGGTCTCGTATACGGCTAAGGTATTCTTGTTCTTTGCTACGATGTGTTGCTAGAGATTCATGGAGTAGCGAGTACGTTTGTCGCAGTGTGTCATAGTCACGGCGTAGGCGCGCCAGAATCGTTGTGTATCGCTTGCTTAGCATAGAGACTGAATCGTGCGCTGCTTGGTATAGCATAGCAAGAGAATCTTGTATAGAAGCTGTATTGGTTGTATGATGCTGCTGTGCAAGGGCTAAAGAGCTTTTCTGCGATAGACGGCGCTGCTCCAGAGCACGTTCTTTATCTACTTGTTGCGTAAGAATCAGGGTGTACACTAAGTACACGATAATAGTACCGTAAGCAATGTGCGGTGTCAGTTGTTTGAAGTGCGGAGTTTGTTGCATAGGATGTGTACGATTAGTCGTAAAAGCGTATCGGCAATGTGTATTGGTCTTGACCCAGACTCGACAGTTGGTCAATATACAATCCTATCATAAGACCTTGCGATGTATCGAATTCAAACCCTGTAGATCCTCGTGTACGATAGTGATTAATGTAGCGAAGCTCAATGCGTAGAGCATTCAGTAAGCGTATGCCCATTCCAGCATAGAAGCGATTTTGATTGAATGTGTTAAAAACAACACCTTCACCAAAATTGAGACCAAACTCGTTGGAAGCTACAGCATAGAGAACTTGATCGTCGTAAAAGTCGGTGGAATTAAGAAGGACACGTATGCGATAACGAAACATGAAGCGTTGGAATAACCGGTATGTTTCTGTTATCGGATTGTATTGCATGCGTACCTCATGTCTGTAGCGCCATGTGTGGATAATGCGCCCTTCCCATTGCTTCAGGTGATGAAAAAATTGGGAGCTGATACGAAATTCATGATATTCTGGTCTGTTCCAGTCTTCTGGTTTGGCAAGAAATTCATTGGTAACGAAGTATCCTATCGGTGAGAGTGAAAATCGAGCATTCTGCGAGAACTGGTAGTGAAACCAAGGCCGAATGCTTTCGCGCAATCGATAATCGAACATACTGCCTTGATTCATTGCGTTCTTTCGCCGTATGACGATGTCCAAACCAACACCAAGAGTGTCGGTAAACATTTCGTTCAGCTCAAGCTCAGACCAAAACACTGTGTGAGGATATTCGATTTTGCGTTGTTGTGCTAAAGAATCTAGTGATAGTGTGAGCATAAGTGCAACTGTAAAGATAGCGCAGTTGGATATGTGCCTGCGAGGTAAAAAATCGAATAACTGCCAGAGCATAGGGTAGTATGCGTTTGCTTTGAGATGGATTTACATGCCTTCCTTAGGCAAAGAGAAGTATCTCCGCGCTGGCTTTTGTAGGGCACTTACTAATGTCAGTAGTGCTGAAGCGATGCTGATATTGAAAAAGAAGTGCATCCACGCTAGCGGGACTCTGCAACCACGCTATCAAAATTCTTCAAGAGAAGGAA
>JANWZB010000026.1 GCA_025055035.1 Candidatus Kapaibacterium sp. | reverse complement strand
GAGCAGCTTGCTCTACAGGTTGCCTGCGTGCAACAGACTCTTCATCCTAGCATTGCTTCTCCTTATATCGTTATTTTTGCAGCAGACCATGGAATTGCTCATGAAAACGTCAGTGCATACCCACGAGAAGTAACAGCGCAGATGGTCCTCAATTTTGCTCGTGGAGGAGCAGCCATCAATGTTTTTGCTCGACAGAACACAATTGGATTACGCATCGTTGATGCAGGTGTTGATTATGATTTTCCATCAGAGCTTGATATTGTTCATGCCAAAATTGCTCACGGAACAAGAAATTTTCTACATGAACCAGCAATGACACCTGAGCAATGCGCACAAGCTCTTGAGTGTGGCTCAGTAATCGTCCAAGAGTTACACAATACAGGCTGTAACGCTATAGGCTTTGGAGATATGGGTATAGGGAATACAACAGCAGCATCCACCTTAATGCACAGTATTACTCATATACCCCTTGAGTCCTGTATCGGAGCAGGAACAGGATTGACAACACAACATATCCAGCACAAACGTTTTGTTATTGCTTCTGCACTTGCTCGATACAACATCACAGCATTTTCACCAGAGGACATCTTACGCCATTTCGGAGGATTCGAAATTGCTATGATGTGCGGTGCAATGCTCGAAGCAGCATCACGACGCATGATTCTTGTGATTGATGGATTTATTACTACTGCAGCTTTGCTTGTTGCTCATGCAGTGCATCCTCATATTCTGCATTATTGCATCTTTGCACACGAATCCGACGAACATGGTCATACTATCATGCTTCGTTATCTGAATGTAGAGCCTCTGCTGCGTCTTGGCATGCGCCTTGGCGAAGGGACAGGTGCAGCACTTGCATTTCCCCTCATCCAAGCTTCGGTGAATATTCTTAATGAGATGGCAACGTTTGACTCGGCTCATGTGAGCCGTTATATTCTCTAGCTTCCTGACTTATGCATACCTTCTCACGGTCGCGTCTATTTCACGAACTACGTGTTTTCTTCACAGCTCTCATGTTCTTTACACGCCTTCCTTGTCCCTCGTGGGTTGATCATAGCGAAGTATACCTCAATCGATCATCGCGTTACTTTCCCCTTGTTGGCTGGATTGTTGGTGGCTGTGGCGCTAGTGTGCTATTCGTTGCTACACTTCTTTTGCCAATACCTATCGCTGTGCTTCTGTCGATGATAGCAACGATTCTTTTGACAGGAGCATTTCATGAAGACGGATTCGCTGATATGTGCGACGGCTTTGGCGGTGGTTGGTCGAAAGAGCAGATTCTTGCTATCATGCAGGATTCTCGGTTGGGAACATTTGGTGGATGTGGTTTAGGGCTTCTTCTCGCGCTCAAGTTCGCTTGCCTTTGTGCTCTTGCTGAAACATATTCTATTCTTACATGCTGTTTTGTGCTTATTACAGCCCATGCTGCTAGCCGCTTTACAGCTGTTACGTTTCTGCGTACCCACGTGTATGCACGCTCTGAGAGCGACAGCAAAGCAAAACCTCTTGCTACAACAATCAGCATACGCGGGCTTCTTGTTGCAGCGTGTACAGGATTTGCTCCCCTAGCTCTTCTCTGGACAACGCTAACATGGAAACTCATGATACTTCTTGTTCCTCTCGTGTGCACTAAGTGGTATATAGGAAGGCTTTGCACACGATGGATTCAAGGATACACAGGCGATTGCTTAGGCGCTACGCAGCAAGTTTCTGAAACTGCCATGTATCTTACTGCTGTGTGCATTGCTCAACTTCCGTAGCATCGTGTTCATCTGGCACATGCAGTTCGCACCAATAACAGTAATCATATGCGGCTCTCGATGTACCCAGACCGCACAAAATCATATTCCTAGAAAAACTTTTCGCTTGCATTTGCTTTATCGTGGATTCTTGTGTAATTTTCATCGTGCGTATCTCTCTTACGCGGCTACACGGCATATACCCTTGTGTACACCTGCTGTGTTCCCACTACTTCTTTCTCTTGCACACTTCTTGTAGAATTTGCCAACGCGAGGTTTTACTGTGAGTAAAATTCAAGTTGAAATTTTAGGTATCTCCACGAGCCCGTCGAGTAACGGCGCCTATGCTCTCATTCTTCAAGAATCTGAAGGACAGCGTCGGCTGCCGATTGTTATTGGTGCATTCGAGGCACAAGCCATTGCACTCGAAATGGAGGGCATTCGTCCACCACGACCAATGACGCATGACTTGATGAAAAATACTCTCGAAACACTTGGTGCCTCGCTTGTCGAAGTCATTATTAATGACTTGAACGACGGAACATTCTATGCACAGCTTATTTTGGACACAACGTCTGTAGAAATCGATGCACGCCCTAGCGATGCCATAGCCCTAGCCGTCCGCTTTCAGGCACCTATTTATGTTAGTGAAGACGTGATGAATGAAGCTGGCTTTATTCCCGAAGGAAGTACACAAGAAGAACCAGACGACGATGATGACATTCTTCACACTGTTCTACGCGAGATTCCAGAAGGAGAACCTCTATCGTCCTCCGAACCCGAAACACAAGCACAACAAACCACACCCCAATCACGTCTAGAGTTTTTAAAGCAGGAGCTTGATAAAGCAATAGCTCAAGAGGATTACGAACGTGCAGCTGCTTTGCGCGATGAAATTGCAGGATTATCGAAAAAGTAACGCTTCTACACTATCATCTCCCAGCATAGCGTTGATACGCGCTTCACCAACAAAGCTCATCGCTGCACTACACAGGCGCTCTACTATTATCAGATTATCAGAAAAAACTTGCATCTTTCAGTATTTTTTTGCAACTTTACATCTTCTTATTTTTATTTTTGAGCGACGCTCTCTTACTTAGAGCATGTACATTTCAAGCGCACTTATAGTAGCAGTCGCCGAAGTAGCTCAGGTGGTTAGAGCAATGGAATCATAATCCATGTGTCGGGGGTTCAAGTCCCTCCTTCGGTACGAGTTGAGCAACGGTTTCTCCCCTAACCGTTGCGCTAGATGCTCAAACCTGATACGACCTCGGTCATATCGGGTTTTTTGTTTGTGGTGTGCTTTGTGATTGCTCCTTTGTGTATCCATACGCACAGTGACGGCAGCCGCTCTTGCAGCAATATCCGCGTCGTTGATGCTTGAGTCGCGTAAATACGATATACCCTGTTTGCGGATCGCAGTAGAAATCCTCGCCTCGTGCGCAGGCCTCGGCATGAAGATATTCACACAGTGCTTGATATTCTTGCTGGCTCATCGTCTGATCATTTGATACCTTCCTAGTTTACCTCATTCACACGAACGCTTTCACAAAAATTAGGTTTTTCTGCTTTCGTAGACAAAATATTCTAGCAAGATCGCGTTTGCTGAGTGCACTTTGTTTATTGTCTCACCTTTTCTATACATTATTTATTTATGCCTGTACTTTCCTATGGTTCGTCTAGTTTGGGATTATACCAGCGCTTCTCGTCGCTAGGTTTTCCTAAAACATACATTGGCAAGTTTCTTCTTGTTGCCTTTCTTGGTGTACATGTTCCCCTAATTATTTTCTGCATATATGTTGCTTTCAGTACATACTCATGGTATGAGGCATTGCCATTTGTCATTATCGCACTTTTTGCAACATTACTTGGTACAGGATTAACGTTGTTTGTTCAGAGCCGCTTACTTGCCCCAATCACTCAGGTATCCCAAGCTCTTACAGAATACACCCTTCATCGTACCCTACCAAATTTACCAACGCACTTTACCGATGAGGCAGGAGTACTCATGACAAACACACAACATAGTATTGAACAGCTTGAGCAATTACTGAGCATGAAAAATACTTTGTTGAGTATCCTCTCGCACGACATTCGCTCACCCCTTACTGCAAGTATTCTTGCTATGGATATACTTGAAGAACAGCTTCAATCTTCTTCTGTCAATGTGCCCCTCATGACAAAGCTTCTTCAACAAATTCGTTCGTCGTCGCAATATCAACTAGGTTTGATGAATAGCATACTCGAACTTGCTAGAGCTGAGACACAAAACATTAGGCTCAATATCGAAGAAACAACAGCTACGGATATCGTTGAACAGGTCCTTTCAACTACACTACTGCAAGCAGAATCTAAAAACATTACCTTGAGCACAGAGATTTCCCCTGAACTTTGTAATCTCGTTCTACAGGTCGACAGAGATAAAACCGCTCAGGTACTCAACAATCTTGTCCACAACGCTATAAAGTTCACAAATAGCGGTGGCAGTATTACTCTTCGAGCTGCATACACACACAATCACGTTGAATTTCATGTTACTGACACTGGTATTGGAATGGATGAGCAAACTCAAACAGAGCTATTCAAGCGCTTTAGTAAGGCACAACGCCATGGAACAAGTGGAGAACAAGGAGCAGGGCTAGGCTTGTGGATTTGTACAACATTTACAGAGGCACAAAACGGTACTCTTACTGTGCAAAGCATCTTGAATCAAGGAACAACATTTACCGTACGGTTACCTATCGTTGTACAAGAACAGAACACTTAACTCGCGTGTGTTGGCATTTTCCGTCTTGTATCATATATTATAATTACACTACATCGAGCGCACTTACACGGAAGTACAAACAGCGTGCTTTATTACATGCGCTAACGGTAGCGTATTCCTAAACATCACAACGTAAACGTATGGCAGCCACATCATCCACAATGATTCCTCTTGGAACACTAGCTCCAGACTTTACTCTTCGCGAAGTGGTGTATGGTAAACCTATCTCGCTGCATGATGTACGCGGAACACGGGCAACAGTTGTTATGTTCCTCTGTAATCACTGTCCATATGTACAGCTCATCAATTCGGCGCTCGTGCGCCTTGCTCGCGAGTTTCTTCCTAGGGGTTGTGGTTTTGTGGCAATTAGCTCCAACGACGCTCAAGCATACCCCGACGACGCCCCCGATAAAATGAAATACCATGCCCTCGAAGAGGGATATCCTTTTCCGTATTGTTACGACGAAACCCAAGAAGTAGCACGCGCATATCAAGCCACATGCACACCCGACTTTTTCGTCTTCGATAAGGAGCTTCGATGTGCATATAGAGGACAATTCGACGACGCACGACCCAGTAATGGCATAGAACCTACCGGGAAAGACCTTCGTGCAGCACTCGAAGCTTTATGTAGGGACGAAACACCGACGCTTGACCAAAAACCTAGTATTGGCTGCAGCATCAAGTGGAAAAAGTTGTAGCACGCTCCAGACAATGCATCCGACAACCTTATCACATGGAACTACTATGCTCTGACATAGAGGCAGCACACCAGCGCATCAAGCCCTACATTCATCGAACACCTATCATGACAAGCCGCTTGCTGAACCAACAGATAGGGTGCGAGCTTTTTTTCAAATGTGAGAATTTTCAAAAAGCAGGGGCATTTAAAGCGCGCGGAGCATTTCACGCCGTATATTCTTTATCAGACGAAGAGGCTTCCCGCGGCGTTGTTACGCACTCCTCGGGAAATCATGCAGCTGCACTTGCACTCGCAGCGCGTACACGGGGTATTCCAGCATACATCGTGATGCCGGAAAATTCTTCGCCTACCAAGCAGCGAGCAGTTCGCGCATATGGTGGAAATATCATACTGTGCGGTCCGACACAAGACGACCGCGAAACCACAGCCGAACGTGTTCTTCGCGAGACAGCTGCTGTGCTCATTCACCCATACAACGATATGCGCATCATTGCTGGGCAAGCTACATGTGCTAAAGAGCTTCTTGAAGATATTGCCGACATAGACATGATTCTTGCTCCTGTTAGTGGTGGTGGGCTCTTATCGGGCACAGCTCTAGCAGTATCGGCTATGTGTTCTCCTGCACAAGTTATTGGCTGTGAGCCTGAAGAAGCAGATGATGCTTTTCGTTCATATCGTGATGGTGTCCTGTATCCTGCCGTTACCCCTCCTCGCACTATCTGCGATGGACTACGCACTTCTCTCGGCACACTGACCTTTCCTATCATACGGACACATGTAGCAGCTATCCACACAGTATCTGAGCAAGCAACTATTCATGCTATGCGTACTGTATGGGAAGTAATGAAGATACTGATCGAGCCGTCGTGCGCTGTTTCGCTTGCAGTACTGCTGGAAGGCAAACTCGACGTGCACGGAAAGCGCGTTGGGATTATTCTTTCAGGAGGAAATGTTGATTTGGACACACTACCATGGCAGTAATTATGCTGTTGCCGGCCTATAATATAATGTAAGTTGCAGCCTACTAAACCGAAGGAACACCCTGTTTGTTTCATCATATCCTACTTTATTGAGCTATGCACCACCCCCTACAAACCTTTCTAGGAACAACGCTCTGTTGCATCATGCTTATCGGATACACTGTTCCGACGTATGCACAGCTTACACCACCGCGCGATACAACACGATTTAAGAATTTGAAATTCCGTAACATCGGACCTGCTCTCGGAGGCAGGATTTCGCGTGTGTGTGGTGTTCCGGGGAATCCTCTTGTGTACTATGCTGCTACTGCGTCAGGAGGAGTATGGAAGTCGATCGACGGCGGCACAACATGGCAACCTATTATGGATGACCAGCCTGTTGCCTCAATAGGTTCTATCGCTGTCGCACCCTCAGACCCGAATATTATCTATGTTGGTAGCGGCGAAGCAAATCCACGAGGAAATGTTGCTGCTGGTAATGGTATCTTCAAATCCACTGATGGCGGAAAAACTTGGAAGCATGTATGGAAAGCGATAGGTCAAATTGGCACTATGATTGTCCACCCTACAAACCCCGATATTGCATTTGCAGCAGTCTTAGGCAATCCATTTGCGCCGAGCAAAGAGCGTGGTGTCTACCGTACAAAAGATGGTGGGAAAACATGGGAACGTGTACTGTTCAAAAATGAAGACACAGGCGCTTCTGATGTATGCTTCGACCTCACCAACCCAACGATTCTCTTTGCTGGGCTATGGCAAATGCGCCGCAAACCATGGGAAATGCAGAGTGGTGGACCCGGCAGCGGCTTATACACTTCACGTGATGGCGGCGACACATGGCAGCAACTGACACATCGCAAGCCCGATGGATCTCCAAGTGGCTTACCAGAAGGTATTATGGGCAAAATTGGCGTTGGCGTTGCACCCTCAGACGGCAACCGTGTGTATGCTCTTATCGAGCACGAGAATGGTGGACTCTTTCGTTCTGATGATGGAGGCACACACTGGCGCCTAGTCAATGGTGCTCGTTCCTTGCGTCAGCGTGCGTGGTACTACTCTACTCTCACTATTAACCCTATGAATCCTGACGATGTCTGGTTTCCCCAAGTACCCATGCTCCGCACTCTCGATGGCGGTCACACTCTTCAGCGTGTAAATGGCTTTCGCCATGGCGACCATCATGACCTATGGATTGACCCCAAAAATCCCAATCGCATGATTAACGGCAATGATGGTGGTGTGGAAATCTCGACCGACGGCGGGAAAACATGGATACCCACTTATATGCCAACGATGCAGTTCTACCATGTAGCCGTTGATAACTCTATCCCATACACTATTTCAGGTGCGGCACAAGACTGGGGGACGTTCTGCGCTGCTCACAATAGCCTTGATGCCGGAGGAATTGATGTTACAGACTGGTATTCTGTAGGTGGTGGCGAAGCAGGATATACACAACATCATCCCCTTGAACCTCATATCGTGTATGCAGGCGAGTACGGTGGAACTATCACACGCTATGATCATCGTACACGTACCGTACAAAATATTACGGTTTACCCCACCAATACCTCCGGACGCCCTGCCTCCGACCTTCGTTATCGCTTTCAGTGGACAGCACCTATTCTGATTTCTCCTCACGACCCCAATACTGTGTATCACGCAGCAAACGTTCTCTTTAAAACAACTGATGCGGGCAAGACATGGACTGCTATTTCTAGTGATCTCACGCGTAACGATAAATCCAAGCAACAGTGGTCTGGCGGTCCGATTACGGGCGACAATACAGGAGTTGAAACCTACTGCACGATTTTTGCCCTTGCTGAATCACCTGCAAAAGCAGGTGTCCTATGGGTAGGTACCGATGATGGTCTTGTTCACGTCTCTCAAGATGGCGGAAAAACTTGGACAAACGTAACGAAAAATATCCCGGGACTACCAGAGTTTGCAACAATTACGACCATAGAACCTTCAAGCACAGAGGCAGGCACAGCATATGTGGTTGCAGAAGCTCACAGGCTCGGAGACTTCAAACCGTATCTTTGGAAAACAACAGACTTTGGGAAATCATGGAAAGGCCTTGCAACAAAGCTTCCACAAGACCAATACCTACATGTCGTCCGCGAAGACCCTAAAAAGCGTGGTATGTTGTATGTTGGAACAGAGCTTGGATTATACATGTCCCCCGACGACGGGATATCGTGGCAACCTCTCATTATGAACTTTCCGCCTGTTGCGGTGCACGATATGGTCATCAAGAATAACGATCTCGTCATTGCAACGCATGGGCGCTCATTTTGGGTGTTCGATGACCTGACTCCTTTACGCGAGCTTGCAAGCGGCGTTCCATCGAGCGATATAGCACTGCTTCCTATACAACAAGCCTACCGGTGGCACATTAGCGCTAGCCGCAGTGGCGGTCCCGGAGCAATGCCTAATCCGCCACAAGGCGTTATACTACACTACTGGCTTAAGAATACAGCACGGAGTGTTACCCTTGATATTCTCGATGCTCAAGGCACTCTTATTCGCTCCTACAGCAATAAACCTGAACCAGAACCTACACCACCAGCAGGAGAACCATCAGGCGGTCGGCGACGCCGCACTAGCGATACCTTATCACTTCTTGCAGGCTTACACCGTTTTGTGTGGAATATGCGGCATACAGGGGCAGAATTTATTCGCGATGCTCAAACCGATGGTGGCGACATTCGCTCAGGACCGCTCGCAGCACCGGGTACATATACCGCACGCCTTACCGTTGATGGTGCAAGCTTTTCTCAACCGATACAGCTTGTTGCCGACCCTCGCCAAGCTATCAATAGTCAGCAATTTGTGCAGACACAAGCATTCTGCCTGGCAGTGCGTGATACTATTTCAGCAGTTACCCGGCTTGTGCAGCAGATTCGCACAATTAGAAAACAGCTGACGGAACGCTCAGAACTCTTGAAATCAAGCAGAGACTCAGCATCATATACTGCACTTATTAAATCTGCACAACTACTCATACAGTCCTGTGATTCTATCGAAGGAAAACTGCACAACGCAACAGCGAAAGTCCCGTATGACATTTTGGCTGGCAAAAACAATACAGGTGCAAAACTGTATTCTATACTTTCTGCCCTGTATGATGCAACTCAAAGCGACGAGCCAATAACACAAGGAATGCGAGAAGTTTTTGCAGAAGAAGTTCAGAAGCTAGGCATGATCCGTCGAGAATGGAACAATATTCTCACACGCGACCTCGATGCATGGAACAAACAAGCCAGAACTCTCGATATACCCCACATTTTCGTTCCAGTACCTCGGTAGGAACTACTATTCCCAGGGCATACACATGTGCAAGGGCAGCGCTGTGCGGCGGGGAAAGAACAGCTTCGACCGGCAGCGCCGCTCTGAGCGTTTTACTCTACGACTATAGTCTCGTGCCCACGCTATGCTCTTTCCCAAAGCAATGCATCAGGGCACACATTCGTGATTGATTAATACACAACGCACCCTTTCAACTGTACAGAGTTTGCTCTTGTTGTACTTGCTCGGCTGAAGCATGCGTAGAACGTTCCTTGCGAGGATTAGGTAATTCAATCGCAAAGACTGTTCCCTTGCCGGGAGCAGTGTCTTTTACGTAAATCTTTCCACCATGATAGTCTTCGATAATGCGTTTACAGAGGCTCAGTCCTAACCCCCAACCACGTTTTTTGGTGCTGAATCCTGGCTTAAACACCTCACGTTTGACTTTAGGTGTCATACCCTTGCCATTATCGCATACAAGAATAACGGTTTTCGCAGCACGCTGCTCTAGCAAGATATCAATAATGCCACCGCTTGATTCCATCGCCTCCACGGCATTTTTCACGAGATTTTCAATAACCCACTCAAAAAGCTCTGCATTGACACGTAGCATTATATTCCCTTGGATGTTCTTTTTGATTTTGACACGCTTTCCAAAATTTGGTAAGCGCTTCTCGAAGTAGGCAATGACTGTCGCAATAATCGCCGAGATGTTTTCTTCGCGCATTTCAGGCAATGAGCCAATTTTAGAAAAGCGATGAGAAATTTTACTCAGGCGTTCAACATCTTGCTCCATTTGCCCGACAATTTCTCGCACATGTGCAGGATTTTCTGCATCGAGTTTGATAATTTCTAGCCATGCCAATAAACTCGACAAGGGTGTGCCGAGCTGGTGTGCAGCTTCCTTTGCTAATCCTACCCACACGTTCGACTGTTCGGCTGTACGTACATAGTTAAAGGCAATGTAGCCAAGAAAAATAAATCCTGATACTACAAGAATCTCGATATATGGAAACAGCATCAAATTGCGCACAAGCGCTGAATTTGCGTAGTACACTTTTTGGATAACCATGTTTCCTAGCTTGATTTCCAATGGTGGATACACTCCTCGCATTTCATCAATCGTTGCTTTTAACACATGATACACTTGCTGCTCGCTCATTGTTACAGCAAGAGTAGAGTCAAGAACATTCAGTGATTGCGACAGGTAGGGCTTTGCAGGTTCATCATTGGGCGTGGCAATTACGATGGGAAAGTTAATTGTGGGGGTGATAGCCTCCAAGTAGTAGGTGTAGTCATGATACTTTTGCTCTCCTACTTCTGTGCTCGACTCCTGATTTAATCCCATCTCGGCATAATGTTGAATAGTACTTGCATAAAACTTTACGATGCGTTCTTCCTGTTCACGAAGCTGACGCACTAAGTACTGCGTGTACAGGAGAACAGTAGCACTGATAAGCAGACCAATGCC
Organism: Candidatus Kapaibacterium sp.; assembly: GCA_025055035.1. Lineage (GTDB taxonomy): Bacteria > Bacteroidota > Ignavibacteria > Kapaibacteriales > UBA4661 > PH2015. The sequence goes on along the minus strand of JANWZB010000026.1, from coordinate 18,621 downwards.
AACTAAGAGCATTTTAATTTGATTTGCGCTTAGCCCATGCTTTCCAGCCTTTCCTGGGCGCAAACCAACGAGATTAAGCGTTGGTGTTTTCATCGGCACACTATAGATTGCGACACGGAAGCGTGTGGTACCGCACTACGCCTGTACAGTAGCACACAAAGTATCTGAAGTTTATTGGGTATATTGGTTCTAATCTACACAGCTCACGAGACATTCCCAAGTCTTCGCTCTATACAATGAAATTTTCTTCTACAGAACTTCTTGACCTTACAATGCCATGTGGTGGACGCTTTTGTATATCTTCACTTCACGAAGCATATGCATTCTGCGAACATCTTGCACGCAAGCACTATGAAAACTTTCCTGTTGGATCGCTGCTTCTTCCACGTACATTGCGTCGGCATTTCTACGCTGTGTATGCGTTTGCACGGATTGCTGATGATATTGCCGATGAGCTTCACGCTCACGAAAGCATCAAGCACCATGCTCTCAACACGTTCGAGACCTTGCTCTGCACACCGGAACATGTGTATGGTCATCCGATTTTTACTGCACTCCACGCGACAATGCAGGAGAAAGCACTCCCTATCCTCCCATTTCACAAGCTTCTGCATGCTTTTCGCATGGACGCCTCATTTTGTCAGGCGTCTTCGTGGGAAGAGCTTGAGTACTACTGTGCACACTCAGCCAATCCGATTGGTGAGCTTGTTCTGCGGCTGTTTGACGCATATACGCCCCAACGCGCAGCACTTTCTGACGCTATATGCACGGGGCTACAATTGACTAATTTCTGGCAGGACCTTTCGCGCGATATACCACGGGGACGTCTCTTTATACCACATACCGTGCTGGCTACATGTGGTATAGAAGCTTCTGAACTCTATAATCTCTACACACCATCGTCGCTTTTACCAAACGATGCAGCCTTAGAATTGGTTAAGGAGCGCTTTTTTCACTGTTTTACACTTCTTTTTCAGCGAACAAAATCGTATTTTACGCGCGGCATAGCACTGCTTCCAGTGCTTCCCTCGTCGCGCCTGCGAGCAGAGATTGCTCTTACAATAGCAGGCGGAGAGCGCATACTAGAGCAGGCATTCCGCTTACAGCAGCATATTTTCTACAAACGTCCGCAACTTGTATGTACTGATGTTCCTCTACTCCTTGTGCGCTCTTTGCGGCATTATATCTGGCATACAACCTAAGCAGGCTAAACTGAACAAGGAACAACCTCGTACAGCACTCACATGCTTAATACTGTATCATCACCCAATACTGGGGATGCACATGGCAACAACATTCTTACAACCAGACATACACGCGTCAATGAACGATGCACTACCCCTGCCTCGATATAACACCACGAACTTCTTTTACTCGTTTTCTCTTCTCCCCAAAGAGGAGCGAGAGGCTATTCACACTGTGTATGCCTTCTGCCGCTATACAGACGACATTGTGGACATGGATACACCGTGCCTATCTGGCGCAGGAACACTCAGCGATTATTCTTCCCTCCAGCGCAAGCGAGAACGCCTAGAACGCTGGAGACGAGAAGTTGAACGATGCTATAATGGCACATCGTCGCACCCTATCATGAAACCCCTCAGTGCTGTTGTTCAACGCTTCTCCATACCACAGCAATACCTACAAATCTTGATCGATGGCTGTGAGCGCGACCTTATCCAGCAGCGCTATCGCACGTTCGAAGAACTGAAGGAATATTGCTACAGTGTTGCAAGTATTGTTGGTCTTATCTCGATTGAAATCTTCGGTTATAAGTACGACGAAACAAAAGAGTATGCTGTGAATCTTGGTTATGCACTCCAGTTAACCAATATTTTGCGCGACATCAAATCTGATAAAGACAAAGGTCGCATCTATTTGCCACAGGAAGATTTAGAGCGCTTCCAGTACAGCGAAGATGAGCTCTTGCGGAACGTCTACAATGATAATTTTGTTGAGATGATGAAGTTTCAAACACGCCGCGTGCGCGAATACTATCATAAAGCACGAGCAGCACTTCGCCCTGATGAAAGTATCACGATGTTTGCTGCTCAGATTATGGACGCAATTTACTATCGCCTTCTCGACAAAATCGAAATTGCTGGCTACAACGTCTTCAGCAAACGCATCTCTGTTTCGACGCTTCACAAGCTACTGATTGCCTTACGGCTGTGGGTGAAGTCGCGACTTCTTACAGCAGCATAGCATGCACATCTACGCGTAGAAAAGCACGACTATCTTATGACGCACCAAGCTATTCGTTTTTTCTATAAAATTGCTTAAGTTGTGAGCACCACGCTATAGCTCCCCCAACGCTTTATTCGCTATATTTGCTCGAAGATACACACGATGTAATACACCCCTGTCAGTTTTCATTCTTCGAACACGCGTATGGACATGTCGTATACATTCTCACAAGAAGAGCTTCAAGAAATAGAGCGCATAAAATCTCGCTATCCTGAAGCCAAAGCAGCAATCATGCCTGTCCTTTGGCTAGCTCAAGCAAAGTGGGGATGGATATCCGAGGATGTTATGCGAACTGTTGCAACAACACTCAATCTTCCTCTTGCTCATGTCAAGGGAGTTGCAAGCTTTTACACCATGTACTTTAAAAAACCGATGGGTCGATACCATATTCAGGTTTGCACAAATGTTTCGTGTATGCTTCTTGGTGGCGATACGATTTTTGAGCGTATACAAGAAAAGCTAGGTATCGGGCACAACGAACGTACTGCCGATGGTCGGTTTTCCTTAGAAGAAGTAGAATGTATGGGAGCATGTGGTGGTGCACCTATGATTGCTATCAACGAAGACTATTACGAAAATATTTGCTACGAAGACGTAGAGCGTATTCTTGCCTCGCTTCCGTAGTCTGTCTGCTTCTATCAATTACAGTGCAGAAAGAAAGGACATGTCTTATGAATAGCATACGACAGATTCCCGACAAACAGCATCCGCAGCATATCATCGTCGGTACGAGGAATCGCCGCGAGTTTCTGCGCAATGCACTTGCACTCTCTATCTTTGCAGTTGGAGGCAGCACACATACACTGCTTGCGACTATTCTTCCCGATGACATTATTGAAAAAGGCTCAACACTTACCAGTACCTATACTATGCGCTTTAGTGATTTCCCTGTTCTGCGCAATGTCAATGGTTCTGTACGTGTTCAAGTTCCGGGAGCACCGCTGAGTCTTGGACGAATCATCGTTACACGGCTTTCTATGACCGAGTTTTCAGCCCTTTCTGAACTTTGCACACACGCAAGCTGTCCTGTTGACCCATTCATGAATGGACGATTTACGTGCCAGTGTCATGGGTCTGTGTTTGATGGACGTGGGCGTGTGCTGGTTGGTCCGGCAACGCGTCCCTTGCTCTCCTTTACCACGACGTACCGTTCAGGAGATGATTTTGTGCAGATTACTATTCCCGGCTTAGTTACTTCCTCTGTTCTCGGCGAGAGCCAAACGTCTTTTTCTCTTGGTCAAAACTTTCCTAATCCTACATCTGGGCAGACAACTATCGAATATAATGTTGAGCGGCAGAGTATGGTTACTATCACGTTGCTTTCCATTCTTGGCAAAGAAATTTCCGAACTTGTGCGTAGAGAACACGAGCCTGGTGTTTATCGTGTTACTACCGATGTTTCGAACCTCAGCCGTGGAGTATACCTATATCGTATGGAAACATCAACAGGATTTACACAGACACGCAAACTCACAGTGATTTAGCCAGTATGTTCTATCACGATACAACACCCTTTCGCCTTTAAGAAATACTCGATAGCTAGTGCCTTTATAGCAGCAATTATTTCCCACATTACTTCGATTGTTGTATGGTCTCTTGGCAGATCCTTCCGACATCCCACCGACTGCTTATCGTGCTGGGCATTGCATACTTCATCAATATTGCCACACGCGGTGTGCTCACTCAGCTGTTTGCCCTTATCCCTACAACAGTGAGTAGTGGCCAGTACTGGCGCTTTGCTACGTATCCTTTAGCCTCATCGAGTTTTCTCGAAATGCTCGCATCAAGCCTTATTTTGTATTTCTTTGCCCCAGAAGTTGAGCGAATTGTATCACCACGGCGGTTACTTCTCTTGTCGGCCATCTTTATCATCGTTCATGCTCTTGTATACATGCCTGCTTTGTGGATAGCAGGAGCACCTCTCACTGGTACTATGTCTCTAGCACTATTTGTGCTAACAATCTACGTGTATTTGTATCCGACAGGTGAGGTATCGCTGTTTGGCATCCTTCCTCTACGTGCGACTATGCTTCTTGGGCTTATTTTCGTCGTTACTGTCGCTGGCAGTATCATTACCCTGTCATTTAACCCAACAGCTCTCATCAACGCTTTTGCTGATGTTGGATTTGGGATATTTTTCGGCTTTGTTTTCTCTCATCTCTATTTCGGGCATTTTTCTAGCAGTGAACGTTATTCTTCACACAGCGATGCATCCTCGCACACACGGCAATCTGTACGCCAAACTGCTACCAGTCCGTCGCACGCTTCTGTAGGACGCTATATCAGCAACGAAGGGGAACGGCGCTTGGGCACTCATCCAGATCACCATGCTGATACCGAGAGTGACCCTATACCTCTTGATGAGGAACACCTGAACGAAATTCTCGACAAAATCAATGAGCACGGTCAATCCTCTCTCACTCCTCAAGAACGGAAGTTTCTACAAGACTACGCTAACAAGTTGTAATTCCGCACATCTACTGTATCTCCTCAGCAATGGTACGCAGGAGCCTTTCTAAGGCGAAGCGCTGGAGAACCACATCAATCCCCGATAGCCTTGCCTTTTGCATAAGAGCAGGATTTGGATTAATAGTACACGCAAGTATCTGAACACTCCCCACCTTATCCGACCTAGAGAGTGACTCCCTGATTACACGGGCTAGTTCGATTCCGTCAAACGAATGTGCATCAAGGTCTATCATAACATAGACACGACGCGATGCCAATAAACGGAGAAGTTGCTCAACAAGACCAGAAGGCTCAGAGGTGATAAGCAGCGATAGTGGGCTTTTTTCCAGTAAGCGTCGTGCTTTCTTGAGTAAGCGAGAATCGTCTGAGACAAGAACAATCGACGGAGCGTGTGATGCAGGGGATGACTGCTGCGAAGTATGCTGCATAACTTCTTTCACCGATAGAACACTCTACTCTTCCTCCTGATTCATAATTTCCAAGATAGCTGCACTGAGCTCTTGAAGTGCTTCAATCTCCCATGTGCGATTATGCATTTTTCCGTAAGCGAATACCAAGTTGCGTATCATACGCAGAAGAATAGCAACGTTGGAAACTCTTTCTAGCATGGAAGGCTCAAATGTAAAACCTGCCCCTTGAATAAAGCGGCGGCAATCCTCACGCGATAAAAATGCTCCGTTCCCAAATGTATCGATGAAAATATCCAATTCAGGATGATAGACAACAAAATGCGCTGGCATGCCAATGCCGTGCATAACAACATCTGCACGCTCAGCAACGAGCAAATACAGCACGCACAGTGAAATGGGGATACCTCGCCGAGTTTGGAGTATTGCTTGCACGTATGTATTGTCAGGATTGTGGTAGTGTTCGTTATCAGCACCTGTAAAGCGAGCTTCTTCAAAGAATGCACGATTAACGTTCAGCAGCAAGCTTAACTCAGTGTGCTGCGGCGACTTCATAAACAGCGAATGCACGCGCAATGCAATAGCATCGAGCTCTTTCCGTACAGCCTCTTCATCTGTTTCAGGATAACCGAAGCGTGATAGCGTTAAGAACATCTCTTCTAAGTCAATGTCTTTCCCTTCAGCATTTGCTTTGTATACCATTGTCCGCAAGTCATCAACTGCCTTACGCTGAAAGTATCGCACTACGTCTGTCATGCGCTGCTGGGTGTCGTCATCATGTATAGATTCGATAGCTGCGCGAAGAGCCGGCACAATACTAGGTCCGTACTGGATCAAACGCTCTTGCGCCGCCTGATGAACATGTGGGTCTGGGTCATCAAGCAACACACACAGTGCATTGAACTCCTGCACTGTCGCTCCTTGCGGGAGAAGCAGCAGTACATTGCTGCCATGCTGAAAAGCATTCATACCTAATATGCTATTCACTGTACAAAGGCACAGTATGCGGTGAAACAGTAGCGACCCTATGTGGTGTTGGCTGTATATGCAAACTACTCAGCATTCTCTGCTACTCTAGATTATAAATGCGGGATAACTCCTGCCGTAAGTAGGTAAACGCTTCATCCGGGTCATCTGCGTAGTGAAAGAGCATGATATCCTCTTCGCTAATCATTCCTGTTTCAGCAAGATATTCAAAGTTGAGAGTGTTTTTCCAGAACTCTCTTCCATACAGCATAATCGGCAGCTGCTTGGTAATCTTCTGAGTTTGCACAAGCGTCAATAGCTCAAACAATTCGTCCATCGTTCCAAAGCCACCAGGAAAGACAATAAGCGCCTTTGCCAGATTCATAAACCAAAATTTCCGAATAAAAAAATAGTGAAACTCGAAGTTGAGCTCGGGTGAAATATACGGATTAGGGAACTGCTCAAACGGAAGGCTTATATTAAACCCAATAGACTCTCCTCCAGCATTATACGCACCACGGTTTGCCGCTTCCATAATTCCTGGTCCACCCCCAGAACAAACTAGCAGGCGCTTGTTCTGTGGTAATGTCAGCGACCATTCAGTAATGCGTTCTGCTAAGCTTACAGCATCAGTATAATACTGCGTGAAATGCCGTTGGCGCTCTATGCGGTCTAGTTCCATTTCTATCCTTCTGCGCTCCACCCCATGAGCCGACGCTAACTGCTGCTTGAGGCGCTGCTCTAGAGCATGAAGATCTTCTTGCGAACGAATGCGTGCCGAACCAAAGATAGTAATTGTGCCCAGCATTGGAATATGCCGAAATTTTTGCTCTGGATATAAGTATTCGGCAAGAATACGAATAATGCGGGCTTCCTTACTGCTGAGAAATTCTATATTCTTGTAGGCTTTTGGAGCACGTTCTAGCGTTCTCGGTGCGTTTCGCAACGTTTTTTTGTTCATATAATTTGTGTGGCGGTAAAGCCTTGGTAAGGGCAGTTTCTTTGGCTTCTATGCTTATTCTCTATGTGTTGCATTAAGGTGCCTGTATAAGCTTGGCACACAATCGCGATAGCTCTCGGAATTCATCTGGACTGAGTACTCTACTCATCGCTTCAAGCATCGAGAAAAAATGCGGGTCAACATCAGCGAGGGCTTGTATTCCTCGTTCTGTAATTGTTGTTATAGAAAGCCGCCTGTCGTTGTCAGGACGCTCACGTACAACGTACCCCAGCCGTATAAGTCCATCTATTGAGCGTGTTACGTCAACGCTTTTTTCTATCAGATGCTTTAAGACTTCTGTCCTCGACAAGCCCTGAGGGTACGCACGCTTGAGTACACGTAGAATATTGTATTGAACTCCAGTGATATGTAAAGGTTCGACAGCCTTATCTACTTGATTGCGTAGGAACTCAGCAGCACGGGCAACGTTGATGATAGCATCAAGTGCCGGAACATGGTGTTGATACGGACGTTGTTCACTCATCGTTCTTTCTCCCTAGCCTGTAACACAGCATATGCGTTTGTGTGCCACGCTTCACGTAGTGCTAAACATCTCGGCAGCACTGCTTTTGCTGCTCAGCGAGAGGTTATTATCCCTAGTTCTTGCAGCGTACTGAGAACTTTGTCACGGTCTAAAGGTTTGATGAGATAGGCTTCGCACTGATTTTTGAATGCGGTTTTCACATTGTGGAAATCTCCAAGTGCAGTAGTCATAATAATTTTTGCACCTACGAGCGCAGTAATGCCATGTTTTTGCTCAAGCTCTCGCAGCGAGCGCAGCACTTCTTGACCATCGACTTCTGGCACCATAATATCTAGGAAAACAGCATCATAGCGCTCTCCACGCCGAAGTGCCTGTTCAAATTGTTGTATCGCTTGCTTGCCGTTTTCAGCAATATCAACCGAACCATACGGAGACAAAATTTCCTTGAGCACGTTACGGCTCACGAATTCGTCTTCCATGATGAGCATTTTTGCCATACTTGTATCCTTGAAGTTGCAGAAAAGAACAAAAGTGTTCAGAAGTTTTTCCACGCACCCGAGCGAAAGTACGCATCAAGGCCTGTCAGTTCTTCTTCGAGCAATCTCACAAGCGGCTCTGCCTCGCGCAACATACCACTTTTGCCCATGTTTTCCAACTGCCCACAGATATCTTTCGGGATTTCTGCACCAAAATTTCCTAAAGCAGATCTAAGCCTGTGAGCTACACTTTCCAACCGCGATGCATCCGCACAGGCAATCGCTTCACGCAGCGCATGAACTTCGTCCTTGTAGTTATTCAGAAAGTAGGCAACAAGTCTCTCTGCAATCTCTATCTTTCCATTCAGTGTTTGCAATAAGCTTCCCATATTTGCAGGGATATAGCTGGATTCCGTTGTTGTTTGATGCTTGCGCAATTCCTTCTCTTGCTGCAGCATTACAGAATTTTTCCCTGTGGAATGCGCTGCTATGCGATCTACAGTATTCAATAGCTCGGCAAGCTGTACTGGCTTTGTAAGAACGGCATCCATACCCGCTTTGTAGCATAACTCCATATCTTTGGCTGACGCATGTGCTGTAAGACCAATAATCGGTATATGCCTTCCACTACTTTGCTCCCACGAACGAATGGCATGTGTTGCAGTTAAGCCATCCATACCGGGCATTTGTACATCCATCAAAATAACATCAAAGTGATGTGTTGTATCGCTTAGCGCATCAAGAACTTCGTGACCATCGCGCGCAAGCGTTACAGTCCAGCCTTGCAAGGATAGCATTTCCTGAAATACCACTTGGTTTATTGCGCTATCTTCTGCTAACAAGACAGAGTAGCGCGGCAATCTATCCTGATACACCGCATCTGCCGTTTGTTCTGGAACTGGAATAAGATTACGCTGCTTATTTCCTGCTACTGCTGGCTGCTCAGAAGCTACCAACAGGCGAACAGAAAAACCAAACGTACTTCCTTGACCATACACAGACCTACACCAGACTGTTCCATCCATCATTTCAGCACGCTGCTTGGCAATAGCTAGTCCTAATCCTGTGCCGCCTTGCTTTCGTGTAAGCGATGTATCAACGTGGCTAAAGCTGTGAAACAGCTTGTCTAGTTTGTCCTCTGGGATGCCGATTCCTGTATCACTTACTTCGCAGTGAATATTAGCACTATTCTCAGAACGCTCAGCAAGACGCACCGCTATAGCCACCGAACCTTGCTCGGTGAACTTTACAGCATTCGATAGAAAGTTTGAAAGAATCTGCTTGTAACGCACTGCATCGCCAATAACAACATTCGGGATATCCTCATCAATTTGCACTGTTATTTGTATACCTTTATGCTCAGCGTGCGGACGAAATATGCTCACTACGTCGGCAATGCTCTCGTGAATACTCATCGGCGCGTACGTGAGTTTTAATTTGCGCGCCTCTATCTTCGCAATGTCCAAAATATCGTTAATCATGTACAGCAAACTGTCAGCAGAAGTTCGCATCATACGAATGTACTCTTGCTGTTTCGGAGTCAAGTTGTCTGCATTTGAGAGTAAGCTGATAAGACCAATAATCCCATTCAGTGGTGTACGCAATTCATGGCTCATGTTTGCTAAGAAAATGCTTTTTGCTTGATTTGCTGCTTCTGCTTCCTGTTTAGCTTGGAGAAGCTCGTGTGTACGCTGTACGACGCGTTCTTCTAATTCCTGATTAAGCTTCCGTACAGCTTCCTCTGATGCTTTGCGTTCGGTGATATCGACCTCAACCACTACTGCCTCATTTCCCTGCTGGAACTTTCGTGCAAGCGTCAAGAATGTACGCTTGCCAGCATCAAGCATCACTGATGTCTCAAACTCTATGCTCTCCATATCGCTTGCAAAAAAGTCTGCAAGTACCTCACGCACTTTCTCTCCTTCGATAGCTGCTTGAGGAAAAACAGTGCCCATACTTTTACCAACATACTCTTCCGAAGACATCCCCAAGACATGCTCAACATATCTATTGACCCTCTTGTAGCGCAAATCCTTGTCAATCCATGCGATCATGCTCGGTACAGTATCGAGAATCGCTTCAAGCTGCTCTTTAGTGCTGCGGATAATTTCTCGTTGCTCAGCAAGCTCGCGTTCAGCCAGAATATGATGTGCGGCTTTATCAAGAACAGCATACAGCTGATCTTGCTTAATAGGTTTCAGGATATACTGATCAACACCAATCTCGATTGCTCGTAACAAAAAGTCTGTTCTATCGTATGCCGTAGCAAGAATAATTGGCACTTCCGGATGCTCAGCTTTGATGCGACGAGACATTTCGATACCATCGATTATTGGCATGGCGACATCGCTGATGATAATATCGGGGTGATGCTGCTGAAACAGCTGTATACCCTCTATACCATTGCATGCAAGAAAAACGGTATCGACGTACTTTTCAAGCAGCATCCTTGTAAGCAAACGGATAGCATTGTCGTCCTCCACGTAGAGAACACTGACGGGAAGCTTAGCACTAGAGGAATTCATGATATCAAGAAATGTGGTGTATCTTGAACATTAGCACTCAAAATATTCTATCACATGAAGCATACGAAGTTGATGCAGAATTTTCGATTTAGTAATTGGCTTGACAAGGTAGGCGTCGCACTGTAGGCGAAATGCTATAAAAACGTTCTCAATATTATTGAGTGCTGTCGTCATAATCACTTTTGCCCTTGCATTCCCAACAATATCATACTGATACTCCAGAGCACGAATATGCTCGAGCACTGCTGTACCGTCCATACCAGGCATCATGATGTCTAAGCATACAAGTGTATAATACTTGCCTTGTTTGAGAGCGTTCTCAAATGCTACAATTGCTTCATGTCCATTCGTTGCAACATCGCACGTACCAAAAGGTAACATAATCTCTGTGATAATTGTTCTACTAATAAAATCGTCTTCAACAATCAGTGTGCGCAGAGTCTGGCAGGTCGGTAATAACACAGGAGGTACAGCAGAGTAGCGTGTAGGCTGAGAATGTACATCATTTTGTAGTTCTAAGCTTTCAGTACCTTCTGTTGCCAACGTATTGCCTAGAATCGCTCTAGGACCGACTGGACGTACTGGATCAAAGATATGTAAGCTAAGCTCCTCATCACTCAGACTTGTCGCAAAGAGAATACGGATCACGATCTCTGCTGCATCGTGCGGAATATTCTCAAATGCAGGGAATGTTGCTATATGTACTCCTACCTCGCGAATGTCATCGTAGACTGGTAAGTGTTCATATGTTTCACGGCTCATACCGCGTGGTGTAATAACCTTATCAAGTTGCATAATACGCCAGCCACGTGCGATACTCTGATGGACACGATCTTTTTGCTGTTCATTAAGCGTCAATAGTGTATCTGTGTACTCCTCTTTTGTTGCTCTCCGCTCTGTTTGTGCTATTGCCTCAAGTTCTCGACGCAGCCGATAGAGTTCATCATTACGCTCCCCTGGCAGGAAGAGATTGTAGCGTAAAGCATCAACAGCAAGAAGTGCCGTATGTACCAGAAGCGCACTCGGCTTGGCATAGCCATTGCGCACAGCATCAAAATTTGACTCTATAGCATGAACAAGCGCTGATGACGCCTCGCGATGCATAAACCCCAACGAACTTTTCAAGTTATGTGCTGTGCGGAAAATACGATGTACAAGATCGGTAATATCCGTTGGTGTATCGAGCAGTTCCTCGACTGTCAGTAATTCCTGTTCTAGCTTCTCAAGCAACTCGACAACGAGGCTAAGATGTGCAGTATCGTGATACTCATCCATAGAAAGTGCGTGTCTTCAACGAGCTTTTAATTTATAGCCCAACCGCTTGCAGCGCTGCTTTTATACGCTCACCAGTGAAAGGCTTGACAAGATAATAGTTTGCACCGAGCTGTTTGAGCTTTGTTTGCATTTCGGGGCTATCAAGCGTAGAAAGCATAATGACTGGCGTTGCTGAAGACTGCTTGTGATTTCTGATACGCTTCAATAGCTCCATACCATTCATATTGGGCATCTCGATATCAGCAACAATAAGATCGAATGTTTTGGTATTCAACAGCTTCATTGCTTCTAATCCGTCGTTTGCAACATCAACTTTGAATCCCGACATGATTAAGTAGGTGCGTGTCGCAGAGCGATGCATTTCCGTATCATCAACAACAAGAGCGGTCTTTGGCATACATTACATCCTTCATTAATTGTGATGGAACAACGACCGACATGGTCATTCTATAATGAGAAAAGTGGCAGCATGTTTATATAGTCATCGCAGCCCTCTGTGGAGATACCACATACAGAGCATGAGATCCAACGCACGCATATACTGTACGACTGTAAGCATCACCAACATCTTCAGCGATGATATTGATATGCAGCGACTGTACGATACTTCTAACAGCAGCAAGATTTCTCTCGCCAATTTTGAAGTGGTTTTCTACATCGGCAGATGTTTTTGCTCCACCTACAACTTTTGCATGTAGCTGTGCTAGAGAGCATTGATATCCTACACCTCGCATCTGATCGATAAGTGCTGGAACAGCTGTATCTGCGAAGTATCCAGGCAGCATGCATGCCTTTTCTGGGTTTGCACGCGATGAAGCAAGAGCAATATGTGCCATACCGACAATATCGGCTTGTGGGCTATATAGCACAAGCGCCACACACGAGCCAAGAGCAAACGTTTTTATTACCGTGCCATGCTCATTCAATGCTGCATATTCCCCAATACCTACAACAATTTCTGGTGGACGCTTATTGCCGCAACGCTCATGCTGGTATACTGCTTGAATTTCTACTGCACACCCAGATATTGTCGGCTTTTGCTCAGGTGGTAGCGCTAGTATTGTTTCTGGGAATCGTGTGGTTGTGGGGTACGCTTGTAGATTCAAGCATTCTTCTGTTGATCCCAAATGTACAGCAGCTCGAATTTTTGCAGCAAGCAGTTGTACTGCTTTCCGAAATCCTTGAGGATGTAGTACTGAAGGCTTCAGCATATAGTCTACTGCTCCTGCTTCTTTGGCTTGATCCATAGCAGATTTGTCGTCGTGTGCCCATGAGCTCAGTACAATCACTGGAGTTGGCTTCAGAAGCATAATCCGGCGGACAAACTCTACACCATTCATTACAGGCATATCTATGTCCGTAACAATCACATCGGGTTGAAGCATTAATGCTTTATCTATACCGTCTTGTCCGTGCGTCGCAGTGCCTACAACCTCAATTGACGGCTCTAGGTCTGCAAATGAAGAGAGAAATAGCTTTCTTGCTACTTCCGAGTCCTCAACTAATAAAAGGCGTATAGGTGGTGTAGGCATGATTGCACAGTTTTGCATACTGCATTTCGAAACATCATATTTAGCACACCCTTTGCGCCATTGAAACAATTGCTGCTGCAATTTTATCAAGGGGAAGAATGATTGATGCTGCTCCTAGCTCTACCGCTTCCTTTGGCATGCCATACACTACTGATGATGCTTCGTCTTGAACAAAGGTTTCTGCACCGGCATCGCGCATTGCCTTCAGACCAACAGCTCCATCCTTCCCCATACCTGTAAGAACACCACCAATCGCATTACGACCAGCATTCTTTGCCACTGAACACATGAGCACATCGACTGAAGGACGATGACCATTCACTTTGTCATCTTCCGACAAAACAACCTCATACTGCCCACCCGAGCGCACAACTCTCATATGCTTATTTCCCGGAGCTATCAAGACTTTACCACATGACACTCTATCGCCGTGTTCTGCTTCCTTAACCTGCAAGCATGTTTCACCATTCAGGCGATGGGCAAACACCGTTGTAAATCCAGCAGGCATATGCTGCACAACCACAATGCCAGGTAGTGTTGCAGGTAAATCTTTGAGAATCCTGCGCAATGCTTCCGTGCCTCCCGTCGAAGCACCAAGTGCAATTACCTTGTTACTTGATTCTGGAACAGCACTGCTTGTATTATACTTATGCACTATACCTGGAATTTCTGGGCTGCTATGCTGTATACTTGCAAACAAGGCTTCACGGTGGTACTTCCAATGTGCAATGTTTGCCGTTGCTGCAATTTTCACTTTCGTACGTAGCTCTACCATCATCGCTTCTAAACCTTGCGCAATATTTGCGCTTGGCTTTGCAACAAAATCCACTGCACCTGCCTCGAGTGCTTGTAGCGTTCGCTCTTTTCCTCGTTGTGTTAACGACGATACCATAACAACAGGAAGCGGATACTGCGGCATCAGACGTCGCAAAAACTCAATTCCATCCATGCGCGGCATTTCAACATCGAGCGTCAAGACATCGGGACGGAACTGCAGAATTTTTTCTCTTGCTGCAAACGGATCTGTTGCCGTTCCGACCACTTCGATATGTGGGTCTGCTGACAAGCCCCGAGATAGTATATCGCGTGCAAGCGCAGAGTCGTCAACGATGAGCACCCGAATTGTTCGCTTGTGCATTTGTCAGTCTCTCGTACATACTGCAGCTATCTCATGATACAGGTTTTCGGTAGAATGCTGGAGCAAGATACTCAAACGCTGACTTCGAACGATCGATTGTTTCTGCATGCCCTATAAACAAATACCCTCCTGGAGTCAATACATCGTAGAACCGTTGCACAAGAGCATCGCGCGTTGGCTTATCAAAATAAATCATCACGTTGCGGCAAAAGATAACGTGAAATGGTTTCTTAAACGGGAAGTGCTGATTCATCAGATTGAACTTCCGAAAAAGCACATCATGCCGTACAATAGGTTTTACTTGCCAGTATCCATTGCGTAAGCGTTGGAAGTACTTTGCCTTATATTCTGGCGGTACAAGCGCCACGCGCTCTTCATCATATATACCCTGCATTGCTATAGAAAGCACTTTCTCGGAAATATCCGTTGCGAGAACGCCTGCCTGCCAATATACGTACTCTGAACCCCAAAATTCTTGCATTACCATCGATAGAGTGTACGCTTCCTCACCCGACGAGCAGCCAGCACACCACACACGGAAATCCATATCGTAATGCCGTTTCAGCTTTACGCTCATTTCGGGCAGTACATTTCGCACGAGCATGTCGAAGTGCTCCTTCTCACGAAAGAAGAATGTATGATTTATCGTTATAGCATTCGCAAACTCTATGAGCGCTTGATAATCGTGAGATTGCACAAGATACTCGTAGTATTGCCTAAAGCTCCGAAGATGCATGCGCCGCAGAACCTTTTGCAGCCGTACCGCAACCATTGTGCGCTTTTCGGTCGGAAGAACGATACCAAAACGTTCATGCACCAAACGACGCAGCTTTTCAAATTCACACTCTTGAAGTGGTACAGCAACAAATTCCTCTGCTCCGTTCGGCGTCACATTGCGGTGATGTAGCGCATGATCATATGTACAATCTTCTATCTCCATCTATATATGTACGTATGCTTGTTGCTCTAGTAACGCCCAAAATCACTATCGTCGAGCCTGATTGCCTCATTCGCCGATAGCATTTTCACAGGCTTCTGTGCTTCAGTCTGAATGCGTTGTGTTGGTTGCCGACGAGTATCAGAAAGAGTAGTTTGGTGCTGCGTGCGCACTTCTCGCAGCACAGTAGCGTGGTGACTACGACGAATCTGGAAGCGAGCTACAGCATTGCTCAATTCCGTTGCTTGCGAAGAAAGTTCAGAAGCAGCTGCAGCACACTCTTCGGCAGCAGCGGTATTTTGCTGCGTCACATTGTCGATCTGCGATAAACCAATAGTAACTTGACTCACTCCCTGTGCTTGTTCGTTGGAAGAAGCAGCAATCTCAGCTACAATATCCCGTACCTTGACCGACGATGCAACAATTTCTGACAGCGCTGCTGCTGTGCGCTCTGCAATCCGTGAGCCAGTTTCAGCCTTTGTTATCGCAGTTTCAATAAGGTCAGTAGTCTCCCTTGCTGCTTTTGCACTACGCGCCGCAAGGCTACGCACTTCTTCGGCAACCACAGCAAATCCCTTTCCATAGCGCCCTGCTCGCGCAGCTTCTACAGCAGCATTAAGTGCAAGTAGATTAGTTTGAAAGGCTATTTCATCAATCACACGAATAATTTTGGAGATATTCTGGCTTGATGTGTTGATGTCTTTCATAGCAAGCTCTAATTCTGCCATCTCAGCATTACCGCGCTCAGCTGCTTTTTGCGACTCCGTAGCAAGGGCATTTGCCTGGCGAGCATTTTCAGCATTGATGCGAGTTTGCGACGATATTTCCTGCATTGAACTCGATATTTGCTCCAGTGCTGCTGCCTGCTCTGTCGCCCCTTGCGAGAGTGAATAGCTGGCTGATGACACTTGCTCTGCACCGTTCGCTACTTGCTGCACGATCTCCACAACGTTTTCCAAGAGTTGATTAATAGCATCAAGCGTTGTATTGATGCTTGATTTCAGAACAGCATGGTCACCTTTGTAGTCGCCTTGCATTGCTGTTTGAAAATTTCCTTCTGCCATTTTCTGCAGAACAGCAACTGCTTCCTGAATTGGGTATATCACAGCATCTAAGGTTTCGTTGAACCCAGCGATAATCCGTTGGTATTCACCTTTGAAGCGATGAGCATCACCACGAACATTAAGATTACCGTCAATTGCCGACGCAGTAAGCCGCGATGTTTCTGTAGCAAGCTCTTTTACTGTGCGAATAACCTGACGCTTGCTTTCTGCTAGTGTACCTATCTCGTCGTTGGCATCAATATTAACACTGAGGTTATTAATGTCGCCAGCCACAAGCCGAGCATTCACCGACAGAAGCTCATTGACAGGCTTGATAATAACATTTGCTGTAAAGAACAGTGCAAGCACTATGATTCCTGACGAGCAGGCAGAGATAAGCGCAATCGCCAAGGATTTTTCTCGGGCTTCTCGCTGCATCGCTTCTAAACTCACTAACACTTCGAATGCACCGTGTACCTCACCGACTTTCCAATTTTCCATTTTCGCACCAGTAATATCCTTGCCCTCAGTATTTCCCCAGAGCGATGCTGACTGTGCTGGATCACCATGGCACTGCATACATTCTTGGGTAAGCTTAACAGGTCGAAAGTAGCGAAGCCTGTTCATTGCCGAATCAACTTCATAGTACTCTTTCACTGTTCCAGACTCAAGCATCCGTAGCACACGCGCCTCAAACTCGTCGGGTTGATTATCAGGGTTTCGTGGCTGAAACTTTGGAACTTTTAGTGCAAATCCAAGCTCTGCGGCCTTTTTCTTGGCTACTTCCATTGCTGAGAAAATTGGTACAGTACGCAACACTTGGTCGATTGTTAAGTTCGATTCTTTAACATCACGGAATACACCGAATCGTATCTGGTCAGCCGCATATTCACGTGCTGCTTCTGCTGCAAGCACAAGCGTTCGAGATTTATCAATCATTCCAGCTATCGCTGTCTCGCGGTATAGTGAGAAAAAATACCAAAACGTTGTAATACCCGAAACAAGAGATATGGCAAGCACCGGAAGAATGATTTTCCAGCGCACCGGTAACGAAGACCACAAGCGTTTCATAATAAGCTCCACAATGAAAGGTAATAATGCTACGTATCTTTAACTAGTGGCAAGAGCAGCATTTGCTGTAGGCACTCCTATTTGCAAAAGTGTTTCTACATCGATAATAAGCCCAACCTCGCCATTGCTCTGAATCATGCAACCTGTAATGCCTCGTACATTACCGACATACTGCGATAAGCTCCGCACAACAATTTGCTGTTGCCCTACAATTTCATCGACGAACAAACAGGCTTTACGTTCACGATATTCTACAACAATGATAATTCCCTCATGAAGCTGTAATGTAGAAGGAGTGCACTGGTATACTTCGTGCAAGCGTATCACAGCATAGATATCGTTGCGAACACGAACAAGTTCTTGCCCATCCATCGTTACAGTAATTGCTCGCTGCTCTGGTCGAAACGACTCTCGTATAGAAAGCATCGGTAGAGCATACGTGTTTGAACCTACACGCACTATCATCGCATCCATAATTGCTAATGTCAAAGGAATATGCAAAACAAAGCGTGTTCCTCTACCTTCGTGGCTTTGGACGGTAATACTCCCCTGAAGTTTCTCAATATTTCTTTTCACGACATCCATTCCAACACCCCGACCCGAAATGTCTGTCACATGCTCTGCTGTCGAAAATCCTGGCTCAAAGATAAGAGCATACACTTCTGCATCACTTATTTTATCAGGGTTTGTTTTCAGTATACCTTTTTTCTGTGCCACCTCGAGTACCGTAGTTCGGTTGATTCCTGCTCCGTCATCTTCTACTATCAGAAGAATTTCATTGCCTTCGTAGCATGCTTGTAGTGTTATTGTCCCAATTTCACTCTTTCCTACTTGAATGCGGTGCTCTGGAGTTTCTATACCATGATCAATGGCATTGCGAAGAATATGCATAAGTGGGTCAGCAATTTCCTCAATGATGGTTTTATCCATCTCTGTCTCAGCACCTTTAATTTCTAGGTGCACCTTCTTGTCCAAGCGTTGAGATAGGTCTCGTACCAAACGCTTCATTTTGTTGAACAATCCTTCGAGCGGCATCATGCGAATGGACATT
>JANWZB010000025.1 GCA_025055035.1 Candidatus Kapaibacterium sp. | reverse complement strand
AACGCAGCCTTCTGCTTGCTCTCATGAAGCTGCTTGGCGAACTTGCACATATTTGCCCTGAAAACCCCTTCCTAGATTGTCCGCAAACGCACTACAGGCGTTTTCTTTCACCTAATACTATTGCACTGCTTTTCGGGGTCTATCCTACGCCATTCCAACCGCCACGAGCCTAAGAGCTTGCTCCCTGTTTCGTCTTCTGATATGCAGATATTGAAGCAATAGTGCACTGTTTGCTACACCGTCTGCGTGTTCTGTGCTAATTGCTGTCTGCTATATCGTGCTTTCTTCTTTTGCCCAGAAAGAATGCGTGCACCAGTACCATCTCACACTGCGCTGAGAAGTGTGATGTGGCACAAGGTCTGGTATTGCTTATCCTCAGCATGTATATGTAATTATTTCGTACACGTTTATTTCACACCTTTTCCGGAAATCCCCATGAACTCACATCGTTATCACATCTGCTGTCAAACTGCCCGTGTGTTTCGGGTTTGCGCAACGCTTGCTGCTATCATCGTTGCTGCTTCAGCCTGCCAAACTATTCAACCTGTGGATAATACTCCCGGAACACTTGTTCTCAATTTCTCGCCAGTCGTAGGTTCGCGAGCATTCGATACAAGCTCAACGTTTGCTGT
The DNA here is from genome assembly GCA_025055035.1 of Candidatus Kapaibacterium sp. Lineage (GTDB taxonomy): Bacteria > Bacteroidota > Ignavibacteria > Kapaibacteriales > UBA4661 > PH2015. The sequence goes on along the minus strand of JANWZB010000025.1, from coordinate 29,393 downwards.
GAATGGACGGAACATTCGATTCCTGCAGGGTCAGATATACATATCTGACATTACATTGGTGAAATCTGATGGCTCGATGATAAAGCTTACAGACGACCCTATCAGCATTCGTGCTGCTGCTACAGGGGACACATCCGCTGCTACTCCAATTGCCATTACCGAACGAGTATTATACTACATTCATCAGCGCGGTGAAACGTCTCGTACACTACCGAATATTCCTGCTGGAAAGTACACTGGCATTCGCTTTACTATTGGCATCAATAATCCTATTAATCAGATTGATGCTTCGGAAGTTTTACGGTTACGTCCGCAGCATCCGCTCGCTCTGATTTCGGGGCAAGCCGGCGTTGGGCGCAATTGGTGGTCGTGGAATACAGGCTACATCTTTGCTCGTATTGAAGGATTGTGTGATACTTCCGCCACAGGTACAGGCACGCCTAATGTACGCTTCTTGTACCACATTGGTGCAACGGGTTTTACCGCACCAATCGCTCTGAATCGCTCGTTCGACATCAAGGGGAATCAGACTACCACCATTCCCCTCGTATTTGACTATGCAAAGGTACTTACTGGTATTGACTTGCGCAATCCACAAGAGCGCTCAACGATGGTGATTCGTCCAGCAGCGTCATTTCCCAATGACCGTGCACTAGGACAGCGAATCGTGGCAAATATTGCTACAGCGGTGTCGGTGCAGTAGCATCGGATTTGTGTACAATGAAACGACTACGCACGATAAGACCGACTGTTACAGGTATAGCACATGCTATTCAGAACATTGCGACAACGCGATCGTGTATCGCGTTGTCGCTGTTCTCCTGTATAATGTGTATAATTGCTGCATGTTCTCGTGGTATTGAGCTCGTGGAGCCGAGCGATAGTGCACAATACGTACTGGCTATACCGCCTGGCTTCCCGCCAATGTTTATCCCCGATTACGAACGGCCACTTACACAAGCAAAAATTGAGCTTGGGCGAAAACTCTTCTTCGACCCAATCTTATCCATAAATGGCACAGTTGCTTGTGCAACGTGCCATCAGCCTAATCATGCTTTTACTGTGCCTGTTCCTGTGCCAGCGGGTGTGTTTGGGCGGCGTGGTACACGCAATGCTCCTACGCTCACCAACGTCGGCTACAACCGTTCATTTTTCTGGCATGGTGGCTCAACATCGCTCCAAACGCAAGCGCTTTCGAGTCTTGAAAACGAAGACGAAATGGGTAACGATGCGGACAATATCGTCCAAACGCTTCGTGCCCATAGCGAATATCCACGCCTATTTCGGCAGGTATTTGGGAAAGAGATAGATATTCTGAGTGTACTAGATGCAATTGCGGCCTTTGAACGAACACTCATTTCAGGCAATTCCCGATATGACCACTTCCAGCGTGGTGATTCATCTGCCTTGAATGCAAGCGAACGGCGCGGCATGGCGTTGTTTTTCAGCGAGCGAACGCAGTGTGCGTCGTGTCATGCAGGATTCAACTTCACAAGCGGTGCGTTCGAAGATAATGGTTCACAAGCGCCGCAGTACGTAGATTTGGGACGATATATGATGACGGGGCGTGAAGAAGACAAGGGCAAGTTCAAAGTTCCAACACTTAGAAACATTGCTCGTACAGCTCCCTACTTTCACAACGGCTCACGCCCAACGCTCGAAAGCGTTATAGCACACTACAACGCAGGCGGAAGCAGTGCAATGCGTTCGCCTAATCAAAGCCCACGTGTACGACCGCTTGGTTTGACACACGACGAACAAACCGACATCATCAATTTTTTAAAAGCGCTGACCGATGAAGAATTTGTGCGCCCTCGCTAACGTAGTACTGGGATGTATAGCATGCATAGCAATGTTGTGCATGTTTTCGTCCTGCGACGTTTCGATGTACCGCAATAATCCGCTGCGTGTACAGTTCGAGGCAAGCCGGCGTGCGCGTGAACCAATCGAGCTTGTACGTGTTGTACAGCGTGGTGTGCGTGTGCAGCTATTCGCTCCAGATACGCTGCAAATCGGCTACACGACGATGTTTGTACAACTGACAGATTTAGCAAGCAGCAAAGTGCTGGAAACAGGTTCGGTACAGATTGTGCCCATGTTGCGCACAGCTCTTCACGACCGTACAGCTCCTGTGCAAGATGCATCCTTGGCTGCTGTGAGTAGCTTCGGTGCAATGCGATTCCCATGTAATGTACTACTCTTGGAGCGTGGAAATTACGAGTTGATAATTGTTTGGTCAGCTGCTGGTAAGCATGATACTGCTCGTGTACTTGTGCCGGTCGGAACTTCGTGGCGTGTAGTGCAGGTGCGTGGCTCAGATAGCCGAATATATCTTCTCACCTTTGCCGAGCCTCAGCGCCCGCGTGTAGGAGTGCAAGATTTTAGTGTGTTTGTGCATTGCTTGGATACCAGCATGCACAGGAATCATGAGGCATATATACCCGTGAGCGACCTACAGCTACATCATGAGCCAACAATGCCTTCGATGGGGCATGGCTCTGAAGGTAATGTTCCATTGGTCCATCGTGCGCATGGGCGATACGATGGGAAAATCAGTTTTAACATGACAGGGGACTGGCGAATCGACATGACTGCTTGGCGAGGAAATAGTCTGCTGTTCGAAACACTGTTCTTCTTTATTTTGTAGTCTCAAAGTTGCGTTTTGTTCTGGCGTTCTACAGAAAGAACAAGGCCGCAACTGCTTTGCACGTCTCAAAATGCTTGCTAGCGCCGCCCGTGTGTTGTGTGCTTAATTTACACTGTTTGGAGGAAGTATCTTATGGAACGCTGGATATTGTATGCACTTCTTTCTATGCTATTTGCTGGGGTAACAAGCGTCATAGCTAAGTTTGGCCTGCGCGATATGAGCAGCGAAGTGGGTCTTGCAGTGCGGACAAGCGTGGTGTTCTGCATCGTGCTACTGCATGCGGCGCTAGCAGGGAATCTGCAAGAAGTATCAACAATTGCAACAACAAACCCCATGGCAATTGTGTACCTGTGCATATCCGGTATTACGACCTCTCTGTCGTGGATATTCTACTATCACGCTATTCGACATGGTCATGTCTCGATTGTTGCCTCGATTGATAAAGCAAGTATCGTGGTAGTACTCCTACTGTCATTTCTCATCTTGAAGGAGCCTATAACGCCCAAAATCCTTCTTGGGTGTGGTTTGATTGTAGCGGGTGTGGGGGTATTGATATGGAAATGACGACAAATATTGTTCACACACAGCAGTGCCAGCAAATGTTGTATTGTCTTGTTATTTTCCTTGCACTGATGCTTCGGGAGCAAGGTATGACATACGGTTTCAGTCAAACAGTGTCAAACCGTGATTCTGTCCAAAAGCCGTTTCGTAGCTATCGTCTTCGTGAAGAAGTATACATTTACGGTGAACCGCAAGAACAACATCGCTTCCAACAACTCACCAAGACCTTGAATGCCACCGACGATGTACTGGAGCAAGTCGAGGGCGTTGTAATGATGCGCCGTGCAAATTTTGCCTTAGAACCTACCATTCGCGGTTATAATGCTGGGCAGGTAGCAATCACAATTGATGGAATGAAGATGCACAGTGCGTGTGTGGATAGGATGGATCCCGTAACGGCATACATCGAGATTGAGAATCTCAAGCAGTTAGACGTTTCTAAAGGTGCTGCCGACTTCAACTACGCACAAACACTTGGTGGTGTGATGAATTTTATCACTACCAAGCCGGACTTTTCGCGCTCCTTTGCCGCTGTTGCCGAAGTGGGCTTTGAAAGCGTCTCTAATCTTTGGCGTGTGCGCGGCGAAGCGAATATCGCACCCGAATGGCTACAAGAGAGCAAGTCTTCAGGCATTGCAGCGCGGATGTCGCTCTCGGTCAAGCGTTCAGGTGATTATTACGCAGGCAATCGCACGCTGATTCCTCGCTCAAACTTTGATAAAGAAAACTTCAAAGCCGACATCACGAAGCGCTTCGACGAGCATCACTCAGTGAACGTGTCAGGAATTGTTGATTGTGCGCGGAATATCGGCTACCCAGGCTTGATTATGGACACCAAAGAAACGCGCTCGTTTATCTGGAGTGTGGACTACAAAGCGCAGAATATCTCGCGCTCTGTGCCGCTTCTGACAGCAAAGCTTTACATGAATCAAGTATTGCACTGGATGGATGACTATCGCCGTTCGCAGCAAGAAATTCGTGCGCGCATAATCATGCCCGATATGTACATGCCTATGTATGGCGACAGTCGTACAGTAGGCTTTTTGGGTCAAGTGCTCCTCACCGATGGCGCACAAACGCTCAAACTCACGGCGGACATGTTCCAACTCAATGCCTTTGCCGATATGGCAATGATAAGTATTTTCCCCGATGTTGCACCGATGTATCTACTCAACATAGGGGATGTGTGGCAGTGGAATTATGCGCTTGCGGCGGAATGGTTTAGACCATTGAACATACTGCTCAATAAGCTTGCACTCCACGTCAATGTTCGCGCCGATTATAGCAGCCGTGATATCGCTGATAATCTTGCTCAACAGCAATTCGAGGGCTACTGGGGAGATCGACCAACTTACACACGCTGTTTGGCAGCAAGCGTGAATGCAGCTGTGCAGTGGCAAGCAACAGAAGAAATGATGCTAAGTGTGCGTGGCGCTCGCGCCTCACGCCTGCCAACGCACATCGAAACACATAGTTACTACCTCTATAATCCAATGGACAACGCCATCTACATCGGGAACAATCTACTGCAGCCTGAGCATGCTTGGCAAGCCGAAGCTACGCTAGCATGTATGCACGAAAATGCATCATTGCGGCTTGTAGGCTTTGCGAACTGGATTGACAATTACATTGCGGGTCTGACGTTCATAGAGGGTAATCCGCGTAATCGCGTGTTTTCACAGGCATTTCGCCGGTATGACCATATTGGCAAAGCATTCATTGGTGGCGTGGAAGGAAGCGGCAGAGTGGCTCTTGCAGAATCACTGGAACTGCGCGGAACGCTCACATGGCAGCAGGGCAGAGCGATAGATGTGCAGGACTGGCTGCCCTTTATGCCACCCCTACAAGGCTCTCTACGTCTGCAATGGCGTGGTGAGGTGCAGATTGCAGACAAACTACGTTCTGTCTGGAGCGAGGTTGGAATACGCTTTGCAGGAGCACACAATCAGCCTTCCACACAGATTCTCTTGGAAGATGCTACGCCTGCATGGTGGGTAGGCGATGTGCGCTTTGGCATAACGCTGTTTTCGCGGTGCGATGTACGCTTTGGTATAGAAAACGTACTGGATAGATTTTATCACGAACACTTTGCCATCAACAACTTGCCCTCGCGCGGGCGGAATGTATATGTGAACGTGGCATGGCGATTTTGAACACAGCGCAACGGGTGTTGCACAGGGTAAGGAAAGCGGAATATGACGTTGAGAAACGTTGAGAATAGTGTTGGAACAGCTTTGAAACGACAGCGGAACTGCGTAGATTTACTGCTCTCTTTTTGGAATGACCGCCTCTATGCAGTCAAGATGACGTTCTCACAGCACGAGTGGTCGGAACTTGTACAGAACTTACACTAACAGTACAGAGCACCAAGTCAGATAGATAGCCTCAAGAAAGAAAGGGCTACTGGCCCATTCTTCAACAAGGAGCATTAACGTATCTATCGAGGCAGAACTTATTGTGATCAGGCGCAGGGGGACTTTCACTAGCAAGATATGGTATATTCAGAGGGATTGTGCTGTATGAGATGTGTAACATGACATTAGAAGCGATAGCCTATAGAAGCCATCACAGCATGGTTATAGATGCGAATAGCATCATCTTTGGGGTGATTCAAAGTGTAGCTATTGGCGAATTGGACAATGTCTATCAAACCGTGTATGTAGCGTACTCCGAGGGTAAGACCAAATGGGAATGCATATTCAATACCAGCATAAAAGCCTGCATCAAGCTTTTGTAGATACCGCGACTCGCTTTCATTGTTACTTGCATCGCCGAATATAGATTCATCAAGCACAATACTCCCATCGCTCTTCTTTCGTTGAAGTGTGGCTGTGAGCAGCGCACTGATGTAGGGTCCAAGATAGGCTTGCAGCCCAGAAATGTGCAGTGTCAAGCTTATTGGGGCAAAGTCAAGATAATATGACGTCAATGCTGATGAGTAAAGACCTTGTACGCTATCGCGCAGTTGTACTAGAGCACCACGTCCATTAACGAAGAGTTCATGTCGTAGCCAGAATAATTCCTGCAGTTCTGAGTACACACACAGACCCGCATGAAACGAGGGCAGCCATGATGCCTCTTGCGAGGCAAACATAAAATCTAGCTCGTCGCCATATAGATTTGCCCTGGTATAGCCTCCATATATACCAAGTCGTACCCTACCGATAGAACAAAGCTCGTCGAGTGCAGCGTGTTGTGCTAATGTGGAAGCCATACTTGTGTCGGTAGTCGTTTGAGCACGCCCTACGTCTGTACTCCATAGTACGACAGCAAGAAATAGTGTGAGCGGAAGAAAACAACGATATTGCATAGTGTGTTGTGAGCAGTAAGTGTGTGCTTAAAAGCGGATATCCCAGATGCCCGCTGCTCGCTCTAGCTCGATCAAAGCAGCAGCATAGTTATACAGAGTCTGGTAGTAGTTTTGCTGTATGTCGTTGTAAGTACGTTGTGCATTAAGCACCTCCAAGAGTGATGTTTCACCACGTTGGTAACTATACACTTTGCCATCCAGCACTGCTTTAGCTTCAGTCAACAAGCCACTGCGGAACTGCTGTACTTGGCGCTGCAAGGCGCGATATGCAAAATACGCTTGTGTAACTTGTGAACGAGCATCAACTTGTATTTGGCGGTACTGCAAGTCTGCTTGCTCGCGGGCGTAGTATGCTGCACTCAGTTCGCCCGGACGATTGTTAGAAAACTTGAGCGGGAAGGCAATACCAGCGCCCACAACAGTGAACGACGGTGTAGGCGCAATAATGTTGCGCACATACGAGGTGTAATTGATACCGACGGACAGTTCAACGTCTATTACTCTATTTGCTTGAGCCAGATTCACAAGATTACGGCTTAGAGCTGTATTCTGCTGAGCCGCTAACACATCTGCTCGATTTGTATATGCAACCTCTAAAAGTTCTTGCAGGCTAAAGGTGCGTTCAAACGCATCAAATGTACCTTCAGGAAGAAAAAGGGTATCGGTAGGCTGAGTACCAAGAAATGCCGACAGCTGTACCAACGCTGCTTTCCATTCTGCTTCTGCCTGAAATACATCATTCAGCATTGTTCCTGCTTCTAGTTTGCTCTGACGAGCATCCACTTCGGTAATTGCTCCTGCGCGGAAGCGTACACTATCAGATTGTGCGAGTTTTTCCATCGCTTGATAGGAGCTTATGCGTACATCAAGAAGAAGCTTGCGCAATAAAGCTGTCAAGTATGCAAGAGTTGCATCAGCTCTGAGGTTTCGAAAATAATCTTGCAGTAAGAGCTTGGATAGTTCATACTGGCTTTGTGCTACATTGAGTCGTGCTTCACGCTTCCCACCAAGTTCTAATGTCCATGAGAGACCTGCATTAAAGCCATATCCCATATTCATACGATTCTGACCATTATCGAACCATCCTGTGCTAAGTGTAGGGTCTGGTATAATGCCTGCAGTGAGCACGTTTGCATTAGCAATATCCACATTGAGTTTTTCGGCCGCATATCCAAGATGACGCTGCGCAACCGTGTTCAGAAAGACTGTATATGGAATAGTGCGCTTGGGGAATGTTGTATCCAGCTGCCCATATGTATGCTGAACTGCTATGATGTTGAAGAATAAAACAACGGTTATTCTCCACATACGCTGCGTTGTACGCATGTCGTGTCTGCTTGAAAAGAAGTTGCAAACTAATGTAGAGAAGTTCTTTTCGAAGAATCTTCTGTTACACATTCTTAATCCGTCGGGTTGTTTGTCTGTGCGGAAGGCGGTGTTGTACCCCATCGCTGCTCGACGATGAAGTAAAGCGCTGGTAGAATAAACAACGTAATCACAGTAGAAAAGAGTAATCCGTACACGATGACCGTTGCAAGGGGGCGTTGTACATCGCTCCCAATACCTGTTGTGAGCGAAGCAGGGAGTAGCCCCAACACTGCGACAGTAGCGGTCATTAGGACTGGACGGAAGCGTTGCCGAGCGCCACTGACAACCGCTTGGAGGAGGTCTTGTCCTTTGCGTCGTAGTGTATTCATATGGGAAATCATAATGACGCCGTTCTGAATAGCAACACCGAACAGTGCGATAAAGCCAACAGCAGACGAAACGTTCAATGTCATACCGCGTACATTGAGCGCCAGCATACCACCGAAGAGTGCTAGCGGTACAACACTCATCAAGAGTGCTGCCTGCCGAAATGTGCCAAACGCACCATACAGAAGAACGAACATAATAGAGAGTGCTAAAGGTACGATCAGTGCCAGATGGCTATATGCACGGTTCTGATTCTCAAATTGACCACCCCATTTTATTGTAAATTTCTCGTGGTCGTAGCGTACTTCTTGCTCAATGCGGTATTGTGCTTCCTTGAGGAAAGAGGTTAAATCTCTGCCGCGTAGATTGAGTCTTACGGTAAGATGTCTCTTGTTCATCTCACGAGCAATCGTGCTTTCGCCAGTATTGAGCTTACTAGTACACACCTGTGAGAGAGGAATTTTTGCCCCTTCTTTGTTTGTCAGCATCAAGTTGCCAATTTTCTCTGGTGTATTCCGACTTTCTTCGCTATAGCGGCATGTGATATCGTAGACTTTAACACCAATGAAAATTTGTGAGATAGCTTTACCGCCAATAGCAACTTCGATAAGCTCGGCAACATCTCCAACGTTCAAACCATATTGAGCAATTTTTTCGCGGTCTGCGATGACCTGAATCTGTGGTAATGGTGGTTCTTGGTCGATGGCTAAATCGACCGCTCCTTGAACACTTCGCAGCACCTTCAGAACATCTTCGGCGATTCTCCGTGTTTCTTTAAAATCATCGCCGTATACCTTCACAACAAGCTCGCTGTGCGCACCAGCAATCTTGTCCATAACGCCATCAATCATTGGTTGGCTAAATCCAACAGTGTAGCCGGGCATACGCGCGTATTCTTCGGCAAGCTCTTCGATGAGCTGCACTTTGGTTTTCCCATTCTTCCACTCACCATATGGCTTTAAGCCAATGCTACACTCGAAGTGCGATGGTGTCCATGCGTCAGTGCCATCGTCATTTCTGCCAGCTTGTACCATCATATACGTAACTTCGTCGTGCTGTAACGTTACGTGCCGTAGCTGATTACTCATTTCTTTAGATTTTTCGAGAGTAATGCCCGGCGGTAAGACTACTTGAAGCCATATAGACCCTTCGTCGAGAGGCGGTAAGAAGTCCTTACCTACGGTGATAGTGAGAATAATAGCACCTACCAACACCCCAGTGAGTGGAGCAATAATAATACGTGGTGCAGCAACAATTGCTTGGATTCGTGCTTCGTATAGGCGTGTGAGTGCTTCAAGCCATGTGTTGTGGTAGATACGCTGTGGTTTGCGATACATAGTGTATGCTAGTCCTGGAATAAGGAAAAGTGCTACGCTCAATGCCCCAAGCAGTGCATAGCCTACGGTGAACGCCATTGGTGTAAAAAGCTTGCGTTCGACGCGCTCGAATGCGAAAAGTGGCAGATATGCGGTGATGATAATGATTGTAGCAAAAAAAATCGGTCGTGCAACTTCACTCACAAGTTCTGCAATTGCTGATGCGTTTAATTCCTCATCTGCGTGTTCCTCACGTTGCTTGAGAATGCTCTCCATCATCACAATCGCCCCATCGACGATAATTCCAAAGTCAATTGCTCCAAGCGAGAGGAGATTTGCGGGAATCTTTGTGATATGCATAAGAATAAATGCTATCAGCAACGCAATGGGAACAGTAATCGCTACCAACAACGCACCGCGCCAGCTACCTAGAAAGATGATAAGAACAAGCGTTACAAGCCCTATTCCCTCTAACAGGGTCTTGGATACAGTATGAAGCGTTGTTTCGACAAGAGTCGTTCTGTCAAGAAATGTGTGAATTCTCACACCGTCGGGTAATATGCTGGTATTGAGTTCTTCAACAGCGTCTTTGATACCCTTGAGTACTACCGAAGGGTTTTGTCCCTTCAAAAGAAGCACAATGCCCTCGATGCTGTCTTCGTAGTCCACACCGCGCTTATCGCTATAGCCAAGCGCACCTTTGCGTTCTAGGTTACCGTATCGGATTTTGCCAATATCGCTTAGATAGATAGATGTGCCCTTCGCAGATTTGATGACGATGCGCCCAATATCGTCGAGAGATTTCACAAGCCCAATGCCACGTACTACATATGCTTGGTCGCCACGATTGACAACGCTGCCACCAGCATTTGCATTGTTTTTTTGGATTGTTTCAACAACATCGCTCAAGGCAATATTGTACTGCTCAAGTTTTTTGGGATCGAGTTCTATTTGGTACTGTGTTGTGATGCCGCCAAAGTTAGTAACATCGGCAACACCGGGGACTTGCTTGATGCGAGGAATAATCACAAAGCGTTGCAGATCGGTAAGTTCGCGGAGATCGTGCGAGGAGCTTTCGATGATGTAGCGATAGATTTCGCCAATGGGAGAGGTCAGTGGGTCGAGAGCGGGCGAAGCACCGTACGGTAATTCGACGTCAGCAAGTCGCTCTTGAATACGGGTACGTGCCCAATAGTCATCAACGCCGTCTTGGAATACAATCGTTACCATCGACAAGCCGAAAGTGCTTTTACTCCGCATGACGTGCATGCCGGGCAAGCCGTTAATGGCGCGTTCTATGGGAATGGTAATTTGCTGTTCAATTTCTTCGGCTGCTAAGCCCGGTACTTGTGTGACAACCTGCGATGTTACATCCCCAATGTCAGGATATGCTTCCAGAGAAAGTTGCGTCCACGCGTAATAGCCAAATAGAGATAGAAGAACAAAGAGCGCCACGACAACTTTGCGCTTGCCAAGAACGACATTGACGATGAAAGTTTGCATACCAAACACCAACAAGTGAGCAATAACGGAACACAGAGAATACGTGGGTAGTACGGTTGAGCTTACTTAGCTTCTAGCAAATAGAATGCACCGTCGCTCAGAACAACTTCTCCAGCACGTAATCCCGAAAGAATTTGAATGCGACCCTGACTGTCGGTAACACCTGTTTCAACAAAACGCCGAACATATTCTCCTTTGGCTGTTTGTACGAAAACGAAACTCTTATCGTCGAGCTGGAGCACTGCTTTTGCAGGGACAAACAAAGCGCGCGTTGGCTTATCAATGAACTTGACGGTAACGTACATACCGGGCTTCAGTGCTCGGTCGGCGTTTTGGCATTCAACCAATACTTGCACACTGCGTGTTTCTTCATCGACAAGCTCATTGATATGGTATATTTTGCCGACAATAACACGTCCTGGATATGCTGCCACAAAAATTTCTGCACTGTCAATCTGATAGAGGAAGCGAATATCTTTTTCTTTCACCATACCAACGACCCATACCTTGCTAAGTTCGGCAACTTTTGCATGAGGTGGATCTTCTGCTTTGATGTAATGTCCGTTTACTATCTCATTGTCTATAACTTCGCCATGAATGGGGGAAGTAATAACGAGGGGCTGCCCAAAGACAAGGTTGTTCACGTCAACACCGAACACTTTGAGCGCAGCGACGGCATTTTGATAGTCCTTTTCTTCAACGGCGTATTCTGCCTCTGCCTCTTCAAATTCGCGCTCCGAGCCTACACCGTTCGCTTTTAAGTCTTGTTGTCGCCTCAGCTTGAGTTGTGCTGCTTGTAGCTCGGCTTTTGCTTGAAAGAAGAGCTTTTGGGCTTCGATGAACTCTGGGGAAACAATTTCGAACAGTGGCGTACCAGGACGAGTCTTCATGCCGAGCTTCAGATAGACCTTTGTTACTCTCCCTGAAAACGGTGGGGCGATTTCTGCATATAAGTTCGGAATAGCTTTTACTCTGCCAGCACTGATCATTTCAAATCGAAAGGACTCTTCGCTCAAAATCATTGTTCTAAGTTTTTGTGCAACGATGCTATGCTCTGGAATGAACACAGTGTCACCTCGCATAGTAAGCGTGTGCGGCTCGTCTGTTCGGTCTTGTGTACCGCAAGCTGACAGTACAACCAGTGCTATCGCAACAGATGCAATGTATCTGGTCAGGCAGTAGTGCATAGAGGTTTGCTCAATGTAGTATCTACGAAACGTTTGCTCATTGTGGAATACTCTCTTTAGCTAGAGCCATTCGCCATAGCGCTTTATGTATAGCATCTTCAGCACTTGCAGAAGCAAGCCGTAGCCAAGTAGAATGCACACTAACCATAGAAAGTACGCCTGTGGTAATGGCTGCATTCCTATGGCTGCACCAAACGCTGTATATGGAAGAATGAGTCCAATGCAGGCAATAATCACAGTTGCAGCTATAATAGGAAGCGTTGCATGGCTTTGCACAAACGGGATTTTTTGTGTACGAATCAGGTGAATAATCAGTGTCTGTGAGAGTAAGCCCTCGATGAACCAACCGCTTTGAAATAGGGATTGCTGTGCTGTAGTTTGTGCTTGAAAGACAAAAAACATCACGGCAAACGTTACGATATCAAAGAGCGAACTGATAGGACCGATGTGCACCATAAACCGCACAATCCCGCCGGCATCCCATTTGCGAGGCTTGGCAAGGTAATCCTCGTCCATTCTGTCCCATGGAATGGTCGTTTGCGAAAGGTCATACAGCAGATTTTGCACCAACAGTTGTACAGGGAGCATAGGCAGAAAAGGCAGAAAAGCGCTTGCCACCAGTACGCTGAACATATTGCCGAAATTGCTGCTTGCAGTCATTTTGATGTACTTCATAGTATTGCCGAACGTCAGCCGCCCTTGCAGCACACCCTCGCGCAACACCAACAAATCTTTTTCCAGCAGAATAATATCGGCGCTTTCTTTGGCAATATCCGTTGCCGTATCCACCGAAATTCCTACATCAGCAGCTCGAAGCGCAGCTGCGTCATTAATACCATCACCCATGAAACCGACTGTCAGCCCACATGCTTGCAGAGCTTTGACGATACGCACTTTTTGTGAAGGCGAGAGTTTGGCAAAAATCGCTGATTGCATCGCAAGCTCCTTCAGCCGCTCATCGCTCATACCGTCAATTTCCTCGCCTACGACAATATCGTCATGGTCGAACGTAATCCCGACATCGGCACAAATTTTTTTCGTTACAGCAAGATTATCGCCTGTGAGAACTTTGATTATTACACCATTCTGTTTGAGCGCTTCGATAGCTGCTTTTGCCGATGGTTTAGGTGGGTCGAGAAAGGCAATGAAGCCTGTTAGGGTGAGGTCGTATTCATCGGAAAGCGTGTAGTTATCAGCTTTGCCATCGAAGTACCGAATTCCCACTAGCAGAACACGCAGTCCATGTTGATTGAGGTCGTGCGCAATCCGGCGAATCTTATTTTTCATTCTGTCGTCCAGAGGAATCAGATCCTTTGTCGTTGGATGCAGCCCAAAGCGGCAGATTTCTAGCATTTCTTCGGTTGCGCCCTTAGTAACAATAAGCCTCCTGCCGTCTCTTTTTTCTAGTACCACTGACATACGCCGCCGCTCAAAATCAAAGGGTAATTCATCAACTTTTGTAAAATCGCTTTCAGGGCGTTGTAAATTGCGTGTCTCGATGTAGTCTATTACCGCACGGTCGAGTAGATTTTTCAGCCCCGTTTGATAAAAACTGTTCAGATATGCCCACTTGAGTACTTCAGCGTCATCAGCATCGCCAAAAATGCTTAAATGGCGTAGAAGAACAACATTATCAATCGTTAATGTGCCTGTTTTGTCAGTACAGAGTACATTCATTGCGCCAATATTTTGCAGCGCTTTAATTTTCTTGACGATCACCTTGCGCTTGGAAAGTGCTGCTGCACCTTTAGCAAGATTGGCGCTCACAATCATCGGCAGCATTTCGGGTGTGAGTCCTACTGCAACGGAAATACCAAAGAGCAAAGCTGCAAACCAATCGCCTTTGGTTAGCCCATTGATAAGAACAATCAGCGGAGCCATAACTAGCATGAAGCGAATCAGCAGCCACGACACGCTGTTGATGCCTTTGTCAAAGCTTGTTTGCTCACGTTTACCGACAAGCTGCTTTGCCAGCGCGCCAAAGTACGTCGCCTCGCCGGTATTGACGACAACGCCACAAGCGGTGCCGCTCACAACGGTTGTGCCCATAAAACAGATGTTCTCTAGCTCCAGTATAGGCGTAGCATCAGCATTGGGAAGCATACGGTCTGTTTTTTCTACCGGCACGGACTCGCCTGTCAGCACCGATTGGCTGACGAATAAGTCTTTGGCATACATGAGGCGTATATCGGCAGGAATCATATCGCCTGCTGAGAGCCAGACAATATCGCCTGGAACAAGGTCACGCACGTCAGTTTCCTTCTTACCTTCGTTTTTGCGCTGCGTCAGAATCGTTGTGCGGACAAACGACTGTAGCTGCTGTACGGCACGATTGCTACGGTATTCCTGCCAGAATCGCAATAGTGCACTCACTGTTACCATTATGCTAAGCACAATAACTGTTGTGAAGGTGCGTTCTGACGGTGTGGCAATTACGACATCTATCACCAACGATACTACCATGAGCACCACTAGCACGCCAATAAAGGGGTTCACAAAAGCGTAAGCGAGCTGTGTGTACCATTGAAGCGGCTTCTCGCGAACAACTTCGTTTGTTCCGTACTTTTTCAGTCGTTCCTCTACTTCGCGCCGTGTCAGGCCATGCTCAAATGTATCCAGCATGGCAAGATAGAAGTTTTTGTAGGTACGCGAGGCATTGACAAGGCGTGCAACTGCACCCTCGTGCAGGCTGAATGTTGTCGTACCCATTCGTTGGTGTGTACTACTCTGTTTTGTAGCTGAGCGATTCCGAGTCGATGGTCGTGGTATAGATACAGGTGCCATAGTTGAATGTTGAATCCCAATGCAATAAGAGTAATGGGTCGTAGGACGATGTACTTGTTCTGCTGCAAGCAATTGTTAGAGGTCGTTGTCTTCGTTGCTTCGGGCGTCCCATGTAACTTCTGTGATGTCGTGCTCGATAGTGAGCCGTCCTGCCAGCTTTTCCAGAATGTGATCTTGATTGCCATGTGCTATGAGCGATGCCGTAATAATGACAATGGATGGATCATCGCTATCGGTGCTACGTAGCGAACGTAGAATGACGTCGCTGTGGTCGTTGAAAAACTGCATCAGCAGTACACGTACATGATTTTCGATAGCGGATGTTGCTTTGACTGTTAAGGTATACAGGTAATCACTTGTGCTGCGGTCGTCTTCCGATGGGCGTCGGCTAATTTTTTGTCCAATTGGGCGTAGCACAAGGTGGGTTAGCATAACCAAGATTGTCACGGCAACGCTGTGGGCGTATAGTCCAGCACCAGCTATGCAGCCAATAGCTGCCGAGCACCAAATTGTTGCTGCTGTATTCAATCCCTTAATCGTTAGTCCATCTTTCATGATGACTCCTGCTCCCAAAAAACCGATGCCCGTAACCACCTGACCAGCAACGCGTGATGGATCTCCTTTGCCATCGGTGAGAACAAGTGAGAGCAGAATGTAAGATGCTGCACCGAGCGAGACAAGCGTGTTGGTACGCAAACCTGCCGAGCGTTGCCGCCATTGGCGTTCAAATCCAACAGCAGCACCCAGTACAAATGCACATCCGAGACGAAGAACAAACTCTAGAAAGCTCATACTGGCTGAAAAAGGGTCATGTAGAGAAATAGTCGCTGACAGATAGCGTGCTTATTGAACGCTGTGAAAAACGTAGAGTGTCCTCTGTTGTCTACACTTCAAGTATAGTAGCACATTCTGAGGTAGCTTGACGAGCAGAGTAGGTCAAGACCATATGACACAGAACATTAGGACGCTATGAGTGCCAACCAAAACATTTGGTCATGGAGTGGCACTTGCAAACATATAAGCTGCACAGCTGTTCTCCCATTAGAAAGCCATGAGAAATAGATTAGAATTGTATGAGAATGCTGAGCAGGAATGTGTACAAGGTGACGATATGGACAGAAGTGTGCTGCTACTGCATGTTGCTAGAGTGTGGAGAAGAGTATAGATGAGGAAATTCGAGAGTAAACGTTGTACCTGAGTTGCGCTCTGATACAACGCTTATAGTGCCACTGTGCAATGTGATTATTTTTCGCGTAAGCGATAGACCAATTCCATTGCCATCGGCATAGTGCCTATTCGAGCCGCGATAGAATGGAGTAAAAAGCAAAGGAAGTTCTTCGGCAGGGATACCAATACCAGTATCTGTACACCGCACAATTACATGAGAAGTGTTGTAGCTGAGGGCAATAGTAGCGGTGTGGGAAGGCGAGAATTTACAACCATTCTCGATGAGGTTCACCAACGCAACGCGTAACAAATATTCGTTACCGCGCACGGTGATACAATCGTCATCCTCAATTTCTCGCTCAAATACAATACTTACCTTGTATCCAGCAGCATGAGCATTTATGCTGCTCAGCACCTGTGAACGTGCTTCGATAATAAGTTCGTCTAGCCGCACGTCTTTGAAGGAAATTTCCGATGCGTCGTAACTTGCTTTGGCTAAATCTAACAAACTGTTCGCAAGACGAATCAAGCGCTGTGTGTCTGTGATAGCTTGTTCAATCGCACGCTGGTATTCTGCTGTAGAGCGCTCTTTTTCAGCGGTGATTTGCAGTTCGGCAAGTAGTGCCGCAAGTGGTGTGCGCAGTTCATGAGAAATATTGAAGACAAACTGCTTCTGTGCTGCAAAGGAATGATCCAGCCGGTCGAGCATGGCGTTAAACGTAGCAATAAGCTCTCCAAGTTCATCATTCCCAGCAACAGTAGGAAGTCGCAAGTCCAAGTTGGTTGCAGTAATATCTTTCACATTCTGTACAATGGCATTGATAGGCAATAGTACCCTTCCAGCAAAAAACCATCCTGCACATGCAATACACACTAGTGAGCAGATCGAGATAACCAGCATTGACGAGCGCAGAGCCTCTAGCTTATTGTAGCCGTACTGGTCGAATGCAGCAGCAGTAACGACGTATTGAGCCCCATTGTGCTGGAATAGTAACCCAACAACTTGATACAGACCTTGATAGCTTCGTAATTCTCGAAATTGCTTGATAGAATCTATCATTGTGTGTGTTTCCTTGACAACATCAATTTCCACAGCATCGTGATACAGTAATCGAAACGATGTGTCGTAGATTGCCACCTCGACTTCATGCACGATGGCGCGGTTATTGCGATAGATAGTTTGGAGTGTTGTGGCATCGACTCGTGCTTGAATAAATAGGTTTGCCTTAGTGATAGCTTCTTTTGTCAAACTCTCGTAGAACTCACGCTCGCGGCTTTTTTCAGCTGAAAGGTATACAAGAGTCGCAAAGACTGCAAGAATGCTCGCTGTGAGGAGACAAAAAAGTAATGCAAGTCGTGTGCGGATTTTCATTGCGTTGTTGCTTCTGGCCTCAGAATGTAACCCATACCGACTTTCGTATGAATGAGCTTCGGATGAAAGTCTTTATCAAGCTTTTTGCGCAGGTAGTTCATATATACGTCAATAAAATTTGTCCCCGTGTCGAATGTAGTATTCCAGACCTGCTCAGCAATTTCGGCGCGAGATAATAACCTTCCTGCGTTTTGTGCCATATAGGAGAGGAGCTTGAATTCTGTTGGTGTTAGCCTGATTTCTTTGCCACTGCGAGTAACGGTTTTGGTATGATAATTAATTGTCAAATCGGCGATGCTAATAAGAGTCGGTGATAAAGCCGACTCATAGCGTTTGCGCTTCAGTAAAACGCGAATACGAGCCAGAAGCTCTCGAAAATCAAAAGGCTTGACTAAGTAATCATCCGCACCAGCATCAAAGCCTTCAATTTTATTATCTGTTGTTCCTAGCGCTGTCAGCATAAGAATTGGCAACGTGGGGTGTGTGGAGCGGATGTCTTTGCATAGATCCAAACCATTCATTTTGGGAAGAACGAGGTCGAGAATAACAAGGTCGTAGTCCTGCTCAAGTAGCAGCTTGCGACCCATCTGACCGTCATACCCTACCACCACGCTGAATTGCTGTTCCTCTAAGCCTCGTTTGATAACACGCGCTACACGTTCTTCATCCTCGATAAGCAGAATTTTTGTCATGTGATGTTGCCAGAAAGCTCTTTGCTATTACGGAAAAGAACACACTACATAGGTACTTGATATGCCTGTACAGCAATTATGAAGCCTACATTAGTACTGCTCTAGAGCATACTCTGTAGGCTTGATACATGAGATGAGTACTATATTCTAGTGCTTGTGCGAGTGCTTTTTGGTTTTAGGATCAACAGCGCAAGCACCCGCAATTTCGTGGAAGCGCTCATGCAGAGCCGTAAGAGCTTGTTTGATGTCTTCTTCACTGCGCTTGGCAGCTACTAGTTCCGCAAGAGCTTGTGATTCTACTTTTAATTTATTCAAAAGCTCTTTGATTGTAGGTGTATTGAACTGTTTTGGTGGCGTGGCATCTGCCCACATACGCGCTTTCTCCGCGAGCTCAGTGGCACGCGACATAATTGGAGCAAAATTGCCTTCTTCCATCGGGTGAAAGGTCTTTGCCATAACCTCATGGAATATCTCTTTCTCCTTCCATTCATTAGCTTTTGTGCTTGTGCGCTTCTGAGCAAAGCTTGGAGTGCTCACACAGAGTATAATAAGGGCGGTGATTACATAGTTCATCTTTATCATAGCGTTTATCCATGCTAATGTGAAACAAAGGTAGAGTATGACTGCTGGCATCTAAAATACAATTTCTTCTGCTCCTAACCACATCGGTCTACGTATATGATAATGGTATGTGCTACAATGGTACAGATCACGAGCTTCGACCAAACCTTCTATCAAGCTCTTCGAGCGAAATTTCAAGTATTATCGGGCGACCATGTGGACAGGTGTATGGCATGTGTGTGGTGTACAGGTCATGAACTAATCGCTGCATTTCCTCTAAAGTCAGGCTGTCTCCTGAACGAATAGCTGCGCGGCATCCGAATGATGCGGCAAGGTTGTCACGTATGCTCGTATGGCGAACCTCACTCAAGCTACGATACTGCTCTAGTAGATCTCGTAAAGATTCCTCTTCTTGCCCTGTGCGCACGTCTGCTGGAACGCTGCGTATTTCCGCCCCTTCAGGTGTGGGCAATACATCAAATCCTAATCTGCGGATGTCATCGAGAAGCTCTTGCAGAAGTGCTCTGTCGTGATGGGGTAGATGAATATGAATAGGAAACAAAAGGTCTTGCCCGTAGTTCCAGCCCTCGTTCATTGCCTTTAGAGCACGCTCATACAGAATACGCTCGTGCGCGGCATGTTGGTCTATAAGTGCTATGCCATCTGCCGTGGACATAACAATATATTTTGCATGCAATTGCCAAAGAGGTGTAGATGCTAGGGACTGTGCAGATGATACTGTCTGCTGTTCGATGCTATGCATCGATGGTATGTTGGTTGTCTTAAAGAGTGCCTGGGTACTTGTACCTTGCTCTAGGAGTGTGCCATCCTTGAAGTGTGCGGTGCTCTGTTCGTGTACACTAGGACGCAAGGGATGGAAGAATATGGGGCTCTGTTGCCGATATGAGAAAGAAGGTGATGCTCTATGCATATCATGCTGCTCAAAGCGACGAGAGGAAAGAACTATCCGCTCGTGCACATGGTCATGCTGAGGTGCTTGAGTATTAGCGGTATCAAACTGTACGCTGGGTGCAAGATTGTGGAGACTCAGTGTTCCTGCAACAGCACGACGAACTGCTGTATATATGGTACGGTCATCGTCAAATTTTACCTCATGTTTCTGTGGGTGAATATTCACATCAACGCGTTCTGGGTCGAGTGCTATATTAAGTATAAACGGTGGATAGTTCGATTGGTCAAGAAGATGTTCATATGCACTTATTACTGCGTGGCTGATTTGACGACTGCTAATGACGCGCCCATTCATTGTGAGAAACTGTTCAGATTTACTGCGCTTAGCAAACTGTGGCTGCCCGATATAGCCTGTAATACGTAATTCTGAACCATGTGCTAAAGGTTCTGCATGGTCGACCCGCATCAATGTTTCTGCGAAGTGCCGACCAAAGATATCAGCAATACGTTGATAGAGCGAAGTTGCAGCAAGGTCATACTGCAATGTATCATCATCGTAGAGGACAAAACGCACATCAGGACGCGAGAGTGCAAGCCGCATCATAGTGTCGGCAATATGGCGAAATTCTGTGAGGTCGGAACGCAGAAATTTTCGTCGTGCCGGAACATTGTAAAACAGATTGCGCACAAGAATGTGCGTACCGGGTTGCATCGAACATGGTTCGATTATTGGTGGTTGTAGTGGTTCGGAGAGCAGTCTCCACCCGTGCTCGTCGTGATGTCGCCGCGTCCGTATTTCAACCTGTGCAACCGAGCAAATTGAGGCAAGTGCCTCGCCGCGAAATCCCAGCGTAGTAATGCGCGCTAAATCTTCTGCTGTTGTGATTTTGCTCGTTGCGTGGCGTTGAGGTGCAAGCTCGATGTCGGCACGGCTCATACCTTTGCCATTATCAATCACATGGAGTAGCTGCTTTCCAGCGCCGCGCACAATGACGATAATCTCGCTTGCACCAGCATCAAGGCTATTTTCTACAAGTTCCTTTACAACAGACTCTGGGCGCTGGACAACTTCTCCTGCTGCAATCTGGTTCGCGATGACATCAGGGAGAATATGAATTTCTTTGTCGGTGTTGCTCATGGCATGTATTCATGGCATGTTTGAGGCATCATAAGGCTCCGAAAGCAGCAAAGAGCATTGTTTTTTAGCATATTGCTGCAGTGCTTAGTAGCTTTCTTCTTCGGATGGGAATGCTGCTGAACGCACATCGCTAATATAGCGACTAACAGCATCGAGAATGCGTTCGCGTAGAACGTCGTAGCGGCGAACAAAGCGTGGCTGGAAGTCGTTGGTGATTCCCAGCATATCGGTATAGACAAGAATCTGACCGTCGCAGTGTACTCCTGCACCGATGCCGATTGTTGGGATAGTTAACGTTTCAGTAATCTGGCGTGCCAGTGTAGCCGGAATTTTTTCCAGAACAATAGCAAAACAGCCAGCGCGTTCAAGGTCTCGGGCATCGCGGAAAATCTGCTCTGCCTCGTGCTTATCTGTTCCGCGTGTGCGGTATGAGCCAAATTGATGAATGCTTTGAGGAGTCAGACCTAGATGTCCCATCACAGGGATTCCCGAATCGCTGATGTGCGCCACAATTTCCAATACACGCCGTCCACCTTCAAGCTTGACAGCACTTGCACCAGCTTCTTTCATTAAACGACCAGCATTGCGAAATGCTTCTTCGGGGGAAATTTGATACGACATAAAGGGCATGTCAGCAACGACCATTGCTCGACGTACACCTCGCATGACAGCTTTTGTGTGGTAGATAATTTCATCAAGTGTTACGGGAATTGTGGTTTCATGCCCTTGTACAACGTTGGCAACTGAATCCCCTACAAGGAGCAAGTCTATACCTGCTTCGTCGAAGATTTGTGCCATCGTAGCGTCGTATGCTGTCAGGCAGGAAAAACGCTGACCGCGCTGCTTGTATTCTAGTAGAGTCTGCCGAGTAACATGTTTTGTTCGCTTCGAGGACGATGTTCCGTATGTCGAAGATGTATCGAGGTCAGATTGTGAAGGTAGCATAGGTGCTGAGGAAGTATGCAAGAAGTGAAGAATACTGCTTGTAATACTGTGTCGGACGAACAATAGGAAGAGGATTTACTTTTTAGGCTTCATTGCATAGAACATTTGCTTAAGCGAAGCTCGGTCGAACTCTGTTGCAAAGAGGTTGAACTCACCACCTGCTAAACGCTCACCACCATCAATCGTAACACATTCGCCGGTAATATAGCTTGCGAGGTCGGACATCAGAAAAACAGCAAGATTGGCAAGTTCTTCATGCTTACCAACGCGCCTGAGTGCAACTTTCTTCACGTACTTGTCTTGGATTTCTTGTGTTGGCATAAGCCGTGACCATGCTCCTTCTGTTGGGAAGGGGCCTGGAGCAATTGCATTAACGCGAATGCCATATACTCCCCACTCATATGCAAGAGTAGTAGTAAGCGCATAGACTCCTGCTTTTGCACACGCTGATGGTAAGACAAATGCTGAGCCCGTCTCAGTATATGTTGTGACAATATTGAGAATCGAACCTTGTCGTTGCTGCGTAATGAAATATTTGCCGACATGCTGCGTGCAGTTGAACGTTCCATGTAGTACGATGTCCACAACAGATTTAAAGCCATTGGGAGAAAGGTCTTCTGAAGGAGCAAGAAAATTTCCTGCAGCGTTGTTTACCAAGCCCTCTAGTGAACCGAATTCACGAATAAGGCGCTGTATCATCACACCGACAGCGTCGTAGTCGCGAACATCAACGCTATGGGTGAGTACAAGGGTGTGTGGCTGTTTGACAGTAGTAATTTCGGCAGCAGCGTTGCGCAGCTTCTCTTCTGTTCGCCCACAAATAGCAACGTTTGCGCCGTGCGCTGCAAAATGCTTTGCCATAGCAAGTCCTAAGCCGCTTCCGCCGCCTGTTATGAGAATACTTTTGCCATGCAGAGTGTCGGGTGTAAACATACTGATGTGTTCCTAATGAAAGTGATAAAAAGATGCGTTGCGTGAAGGCTTGTGTACAGAAATAAGTAAGTAAGCAAGTGTGATGCTATTTGGTTCACTACCTGCTTATCTCGTACGTTCTATTGCCATTGGAGTGGGTGTTCGTGTACTGTGTACTTCCCATATTTGAGCGTTTCGAGGACTTTATCGCGTGTAGAGTTGGGCTGTGCAGAACGAGGAATATATGTTGTAATTTCAACTTTACCCAACGATTCGTTGCGAGCACCAAGTGCTCTTGCAAAGCCCAAAAGACGCTTTTCTTCTGAAGCAAAGTTCTCCTCGGCAATGCGTCCAATAATAAAAAGTTGTGTAGGAAGCATATCACTCATAATGACGCCTGCAACATGCGACAGTAACAGCATCTGACGCTTTAAATTCTCTGGTTCAGCACCAACAAGCGCCTGAAATAGAAGCGTTTGAAAGTCATGCAGCGATGTACAGCGCTTGTAGATAGCTGTTCCACTAATCACCATGTTTGTTACAGCAGAGTCTGCTCCAATAACACGGCGCATATCTTCGACGATATACTGTGCTGTTGTGGTATCCACAGGAGACAAGACCGAAGTAAATACTGTTCGTTTTGCGGGAATAGTGCGCTTCGCAACAGGAGCGCTTTTCTTCGGCACTTGGCGATAAAGAATGATAAGAATAAGACCTGTGATACCAAGCAGACCCATGAAAGCATACACAATGAGCCAGTTCGAGCGCTTTGCAGGTGGCAAGAAGTCAGGCTCTTGGTCATCGGAGATATGTATAGTATTGTGCCGGATGTTCATGGTGGGCTGTGAGTGCGGAAATGAAAAGATGTACTTAACGCAGGAACGTTGTTTTATTGCTGTACAACTCGTCCTATGACGAATGAACGTTCTGGAAGTAAAGTAGTAACTGTGTCAACATGATGTTCTGGTACAATCAGAACATAGCCAATGCCAAGATTGAAGACGCGACGCATTTCTTCATCACTAATCCGACCTTCGCGCTGAATAAAGGTAAATAGTGGTGGTATTGTCCAGGACGACCAGTCGATTGCAAGTGTCAAATGGCGCGGCACAACGCGCTGTACATTGCCTACAATGCCGCCACCTGTGATATGGGCTAATCCATGGATAAGTGCCGAGGAATCGGGACGCTCGAGTATTGGCTTGATAGCCTGTGCATAGGATCTATGGATCGCCAAGAGCGCTTCGCCGAGAGTTGTTGCGAGGTCATCGATATAGGTATCATGGCGAAAACGTGGAAATAACACGCTGCGAGCAAGCGAGTAACCGTTGGTGTGCAAACCTGTGGAAGCAAGACCAAGCAGAATATCTCCTTTTTGGACTGCATCGCTGCGCAGCATTTTTGCTTTTTCGACAACACCGACGATTGTACCGGCAATGTCGTACTCGCCCTCATTGTACATTGAGGGCATTTCAGCAGTCTCTCCACCAATAAGGGCACAACCGTTTTCTCGACATGCAATAGCAAAACCACGAATAACGTGCTCTGCAATACTAACGGATAGCTTCCCTGTGGCGAAGTAGTCCATAAAATATAGTGGCGAAGCTCCGCAGGCGAGAATGTCGTTGACACAATGATTAACAAGACACTGCCCAATAGTATCATGTTTGCTCATCATGATAGCAATTTTAACCTTTGTGCCGACCCCATCTACACTCGATACCAAGACGGGATGTTCGTACTCAGGAAACCGTGCGTCGAAGCATGCGCCAAAAAGACCAATATCTGTAAGAACATGAGGAGTAAATGTGGAGCGCACAAGGGGCTTGATACGTTCAACAAGCTCTTCACCTACTTGTATATTTACACCAGCTGTCGTATAATCCATACGGTGTTTGCTGTAAAGAGTTTAAATGCGAAGCCATGGCAACGTTACACGCATGAACTTTTGCAGGTAGTTCGATGGCTCTGGAACGTCGCCTGTATAAAGCCGAAGCGTATAGTCGGCAATTTCTTCAGGGGTTATAGAACTTGCTGTTTTTTCGCGAGCTGCTTGGCGTGTGGCAACATCGGCGACAATTAGCTGATATACGTTAACAGCATGTGCTCGCATTTCTGTTGCGAATGCTTCAAGCATTTTCATGTGTGCTGCGCCTGTAACAGCAAGAATTTCAGACTTGCGTACAGGCATGATGTTTGCGGGACCAGCAATACCAACGTAAAGTCCAGAACGTGCTTCTTGCATTGCTGGAAGCACCGCTCGTGCTAGATAAAAGTGTGGGTGTAGGTTGTTGGTTATGTTGTCGTGCCAGTCATCATTGCTGAGTTCAGAGAGTGACTTACCACTCCACCACACGCCGATTGATGCTATACATATGTCAATCTTGCCGTGATCTTCTAAAATATTGCGTATAAACTCTTGTGCTCCCAAAAATGTTCCTATATTTGCTTGATAAGAGGCAAGAATGCCGTGGGTGATGTCGCTTACATAGCCCTGCAGGCTATCAATGCGGCTGAGCGAGCGCGATGGAACAATAACCGTTGCGCCTTCTTGAAGGTAGCGCCGGACAATTCCTTCGCCAATGCTCCCCGTGCCTCCAGCAACAACAGCAACTTTATTCAGTAATTTCATGACTTTTAATGATACTCCAAACATTCAGAACGGTGCTGCAAATTTACGCAGAGTATTCCAGCAGGCAAGCAAATTTGATAGGTGGCATGTAAGCGTACTGTGTACATAATGTCTGCGCTTGTTCTATTAACAGTATAGAAAACAGTATGAAAGCCCAATGTATTAACCTTTCTCCAAATTGTTGGCTATCGTGCGAAGACATTGCAGCGATTGCACTCGGCTGTGTTCGTGTAGAGTTTGGTGATTATGCCTACAGTGCAATGCTTCGTTCACAGCAAGTACTGGAGAGAAGTATCGAGTGCGGTGAGCCTGTGTACGGAGTGACAACAGGATTTGGAGCGTTGGTGCAGTATGCTGTGCAGAAGCACGAGATGTACACACAAGGATGTGGATTAGTTGCACACTTAAGTGCAGGATATGGCGATAACATTGAAGCAGCAGTTGTACGTGCAGCAATGGCAGCACGCCTACGTACTTTTGCGCTGGGTATGTCGGGTGTTCGGCGGGAAGTAGTGCAATTCTATGTGGAACTTCTGGAGCGTAATATTATTGCTGCTGTTCCCTCTGTAGGGTCTCTTGGTGCCAGCGGGGACTTAATACCACTCGCACATATCGCTCGCGTGATGATAGGAGAAGGTGAGGTGCTCAGCGAGTCAGGTACGCAGCCAGCGCGTGAGGTTCTCCAGAAGTATGGTATATCGCCATGTGTTCTCACAAGCCGTGATGCCTTAGCGCTTGTGAATGGTACATCCTTCTCTACTGCATATCTGGCTCTCGCTGTTGTTCGTTGTGCTAGTCTGTTGTATGTTGCTGAAGAACTATCCGCGTGGATTCTTGCGTTACTACGCTGCAGAAAACATAGCTTACATCCTCGACTGCATACAGCAAAAGGACATCGTGGGCAGCAAGATTCAGCGTTAAATATGCTTGGTATTCTTGTGTCGTATAGTAATGGCTCGCATGCCTTAGAGTCTCCACAGGAAATGTGGCGTCATGCTGTAGAGCATCTACCTGCCAGCGAGGATAGACCATTGCAAGAAGTGTATTCACTACGTTGTGTTCCCCAGATTCTTGGGGCTGCACGCGATGTCTTATATGAAACGAAGCGTGTGTGCGAACAAGAGCTGAATGGTGCAGATGACAATCCTCTTGTATGCAGTGATACAGGAGATATTCTGCATGGTGGAAACTTTATGACACAACATATCGGCTTTGCTGCAGACAATCTCAATAGTGCAATAACTCAAGTGGCAAACCTTGCAGAACGCCAGATAGAAGTGCTCATACAGCCTGCTATTAATGGTGGCGTACCGCTTCTTTTGTCGCCTACACCTGGAAAGTGCAGTGGTATGGCAGGAGTGCAGTTAACAGCTACAGCCGTGCTTGCTGAGATGCGTGCACATAGGCAGCAGTACGCATCATCATCGTTGCCGACCAATGCTGGTAATCAGGACATTGTACCATTGGGTTTCCAAGCTGCTCGTGAATGCTATCACCAGACAGAACGCTTGGCAGCAATTCTTGCCTGTGTGGGAATGTGTGCAGCACAATATGCAGCACTTGTAGAGTCTAAATTTCCTGTACCTACGTGGCTACAGGATTTTCAGCCGCTGAGTACAGATCGCCCGTTACGTAAAGAGATTGCAGGATATGCTCACGCTCTGCTACAAGCCTCTGAACACTCTATACGCCAGCAATATGTATCCTGAGCTTCGCATAAACCTGCGTAGTATAGGCGATGTCTAAATCCTAGCGCTTGTGGTACGATAGATTAGTTGCTGTGTAACTTTTTAGTTTGTCTGTTGTTCTTAAGGATAAGAAGAATGCTGAGAAGTGTATAGCGTAGCATACAAACTGAGGCTACATAAATAGAAGTAGATATTGTGTTTCATTAGCTTTTCTGTACGGAGAACAGGTATGCCACTCCTTGACAAATATTCGGGAACGCTCACAGCAAAAGCTGCTGAGCATCTTTTGCGCCGCACAATGTTTGGTGTAACGCGCGCTGACATTGCAATGCTGACAGGTAAAAGCGTAGACTATGCTCTTGATATACTCTTGAGTAATCAGCCACTACCGCCACCGCCGGAAGACCCAGATACAGGATACGTTTGGGTGCGTGATGCTGCACGACCTCAGAATGATGCTCGCTTCAATAACATTATGAAGGCGTGGTGGCTTGGACTTATGGCGCGCTCACCAATATCGCTAGTAGAGAAGATGACGTTATTTTGGCATAATCACTTTGTGTCCTCATGGTCAGCTGTGGGCGACTCACGATATATGTACAAACAGAATGCGCTGCTGCGTCAGCACGCACTTGGCAACTTTCGTACGCTTGTTCGTGAGATTACAATCGACCCGGCGATGCTGCGGTACCTAAATGGCAATCAGAATAGAGTCGGCTCGCCCCAAGAAAACTATGCGCGTGAACTGCAAGAGCTCTTCACGATTGGAAAGGGCCCGGAAATTGCCGCTGGCAATTATACAACCTACACCGAGCAGGATGTGCGTGCAGCTGCTCGTGTTCTTACAGGCTGGGTAGATGTTGTACAGACAGTAACATCAAATTTTGTGCTATCGCGGCATGATACCGGTGATAAGCAATTTTCCGCCGCATATCAAAACACAGTGATTCGGGGTAGGAACACAGCAAATGCTGGTATGGAAGAGCTAAACGAGCTGCTCGATATGATTTTCCGTCAACCAGCAACAGCAGAGCATATCTGCCGCAAATTCTACCGATTTTTTGTGAATGCTGACATTTCGCCGCAGGTTGAACAAGAGGTGATTAAGCCGCTAGCAGCAACCTTCCGCCAGAATAACTATGAAGTGAAGCCTGTTTTGCGCCAACTACTCAGTAGTGTTCATTTCTTTGATACAAGCATTCTTGGCGCAATGATTAAAACGCCTATTGACCTTGTTATTGGAACAATTCGCCAACTCCAAATTAGTATTCCCAACCCTGAAACACAACGGGCGTTCTACTACGACTTCTTCGAGCAGCAGCGCCGCTTGCTGGCAACACTGCAGATGGATATTTTGGACTTACCAGACGTAGCTGGATGGCCTGCCTATTACCAAGAACCGCTTTACTATAAAATCTGGATTAATAGTGCTACAATGCCTGTACGTGCGGAATTTGCCAATACGGTTGTTGGGAGAATTGGTCAAACAAATGGTGGAGGCTGGACAGTAACAAATCGCCTGCTAGGTACGACACAGCGTATTACGTTCGATTCCATTCGATTCCTTCAGCAGTTTCCTAATCCCGAAGACCCAGTAAAGGTTGTGGATAACCTAGCACAGCACTTTTTTGCTATTGACCTGACGGAACAACAAAAAGGTGAGCTGTTGGAGAAAGTGTTTTTACCAAACCTACCACCGTATGAGTGGACAATGGAATGGAACGACTTTATGCGTACCCCGAACGATGTACAAAAGCGTAATCTCATTAAGACACGGCTTGATAACCTTATCCGCTACATGATGCAGATAGCGGAGTATCAGATTACATAGCTATTCTGCTGTTTGGCAGATTAAGCATGCAGGACACAATAAATACTATAAATATGTGAACACTATCAACGACTACAATTTCTTTCATTTTCCTCAGAGGATATAGCTATGAATCGCCGAGACTTTATTCGTGGTGCAACTGCTGTCGCGTTGCCTATTTCGCTGGGGGGCTATACAGCACGTGCTATGGGACTTTCTCCTATGCTAGAAAGCCTTGCAGAGATGACTGCTCTTGCCGACCGCTATCTTGTTCTTATCCAGCTTGCTGGGGGGAATGATGGTATTAATACAGTTGTTCCACTCGACCAAATGTCTGAGTACAATCGGCTTCGGAGCAATATTGCTCTACCAGAGAATCGCTTGCTTAAGCTAACTGATCGTACAGCCCTGCATCCTTCGATGGTTGGTATGAAGTCGCTCTACGACAAAGGACAGCTGACAATTGTGCAAGGGGTTGGCTATCCGGGAGCAAACTTTTCTCACTTCCGTTCGACAGACATTTGGATGTCGGCATCAGATTTTAATGAATTTTTAGGAACA
>JANWZB010000024.1 GCA_025055035.1 Candidatus Kapaibacterium sp. | reverse complement strand
ATGAGCTCGACCCTAACTACGTGGGTAGTGGCGATGTGAAATACCATCTTGGTGCTCAAGGTACATACAAGCATCCACGCTATGGTACGGAAGTGAATGTTACACTTGCTCCTAATCCTAGTCATCTCGAAGCTGTCAATCCTGTTGTTCAGGGCATGGCACGTGCACGCATTGATGAACTCCAAGACAGGACGTTTTCGAAAGTCCTACCGATTCTCGTGCATGGCGATTCTGCTATAGCAGGCTTAGGAATTGTTCAGGAAACGCTCAACCTTGCACGCTTGCGTGGATATAAGACTGGTGGTACGATTCATATCGTCATCAACAACCAAATTGGCTTTACCACAACACCCGAAGATGCACGCTCAACAATTTACTGCTCCGATATAGGGAAAATGCTGCAGATACCGATTTTGCATGTCAATGGCGGCGATCCTGAAGCAGTACTGACAGCAGCAGCATTTGCTATTGAATATCGTCAGATGTTCGGCGAAGACGTTATTATTGATCTTATGTGCTATCGAAAATACGGGCACAACGAGACCGATGAACCTGCGTACACACAGCCGCTGCTGTACAAGAAAATCAAGACGCTTCCAGCAGCGTCGGAAGTCTATCGCGATCACCTCATTGATGAAAAGATTTTGACGCGAGACGAGGCTGATGGTATTTACACCGAAATACACCAGCGCTGGGAGAACGCCTTTGCTGCAAGCAAAGAAGCAAATCCTAAAGAGCTACAGCCGCCTCCGAAGGTCGATATGTTTGCCCCCTATGCTACAGGCGTATCGGCCGACTTGATTCGCGAGCTCGGTGAGAAGCTCTCAACTGTTCCCGAACGCTTTACTGTACATCCTAAGCTTGCTGATTTGCTGAAACGCCGAGGTGAGATGGTTGCACACGATAAAGGAATCGATTGGGGAATGGGTGAAGCGCTGGCGTTTGGTTCGCTCCTTGTTGAGGGGTATCCGGTTCGGATTACAGGAGAAGATGCTGCTCGCGGAACGTTTAGTCATCGTCATGCCGTCCTAACAGATTTTATTACAGAGAGCGAGCTTATCTTGCTAGACCGCCTCAGACCTGAGCAGCATCCGTTTTATATCTACGACTCACCGCTCTCGGAATTTGCTGTTATGGGGTTCGAGTATGGATACAGTGTGCAGCGCCCCGAAGGATTAACAATATGGGAGGCACAATTCGGCGACTTTGCTAATGGTGCGCAAACGATTATCGACCAATTTATTAGCGCTGGCGAGGCAAAATGGTCGCAAACCTCTGGTCTTGTGCTGCTGTTGCCACACGGGTATGAAGGGCAAGGTCCGGAGCATTCCAGTGCGCGTTTGGAACGTTTTCTTCAGCTGTGTGCGGAAGATAATATGATTGTTGCAAATCTTACAACACCTGCACAGCTCTTCCACGCTCTACGTCGTCAGGTGAAGCGTACATTCAGAAAGCCGCTTGTTGTAATGACCCCAAAAAGCATGCTCCGTGCGCCTCAAGCCGTTTCGAAAATTGACGATTTTGTGCATGGCACATTCCAAGAAGTAATCGACGATGATTCTGTGCATGCTGAACACGTGCGTAGGGTACTCTTCTGTGCAGGGAAAGTATATTACGATTTGCTAGCTAAGCGTGCAAAGCTTGGAGCCGAAGATGTAGCGATTGTACGCCTAGAGCAGATGTATCCATTTTATGAAGCGCGTGTACGCCAGATCCTGCAGCGGTACGAGCGTGCAAAAGATGTTGTGTGGGTGCAAGAAGAGCCGAAAAATATGGGCGCATGGTTCTTTGTTGCACCTTTGCTGAGTGAGCTACTGCTTATTAGCCAAACTTTGCGCTATGCGGGACGCCCAGCAAGTGCTAGCCCGGCAACAGGCTTCATAGCAGTGCACAACCTTGAGCAGGAGGCTTTACTTGATGCGGCGTTTGGGCAGTTCTAGACAACTGTTGCTTCAACAACAGTACAGTGCGAGCCTGATAGAGTAGTGAACTCATCGGTCTCCGCGTGGTACTTGCAGGAACTGCAGTTGCACACTTTGGAACAGTAGCCGACAGCCTTGTGGTGGAAGAACAAAGTGGTGCTCGCCTCGCATCGTGTGTATGGAAAAGCGGTCGAGGACAGCAAATGCAGGGGCTATTTACCACATCATCATTCCACCAGCAAGATTTTTTACTGAGTAGCCAGCCTGTGCAAGCATACGACAAGCACTAGCACTTCGTGCACCGCTTGCGCAGTACACGACAATGTCTTTATCTTTATACTTCTCAAGCTCTTTCATGCGCGAAGATAATTCGCCCAGAGGAATTAGCACGGAGTTAGGAATATGCTTTTGCCGATGTTCTTCAGGCTGGCGGACATCCAACAGAATGGGTTTGTGAGGGCTGTTAAGCAATGCTCGAAGTTCACTAGCAGAAATGCTGCAAACGCTTGTACCGCCAAAGATAGAAGAGAGCAAGTTTATCATAGTGGTATTTTACTGTTGTGATTAAACAAGGCAGAAAATAGAAAATCGATTTGTACCATCTGCTAGGGAGTTATCGGAGATAGTACACTGACTGCTCCACGAACTTGACCAAGAGTATATCCACGTGCTTTATCCTGAGGATAGCGTTTGCTGAGAACTGCAGCAGTTTCAGGGGCAATATCCTTGTGTGTGCCATGACAGTTGAGGCACAGAGGATTATTAAGAATAATCGGGCGAATCATGTGAGCATACCGAATACCATCTCTTTCTACAATATCCCATATGACCGTTGAATCGGTCAATGTGCCTACTTGCTGCATGCGTTCGAGTGTTTGGAGATGCTGCTGCTCACGTGAGTTTGGGCGATTGAGCGGATTTCGTGCTTGTAAGGAAATTCGGCGTAGTTCGACGCGCTGCTCTTGAGCAAGAGAGCGAGTTAGCGTCTGAGCAGTGTCAGCACACAGAGATGCGGCATGAGGGATGCCTTGAGCCATGCTGCGTATGAGGACATCACGTAGTGTTGCAAGAAAACGTCCTGACGCGTGTTGTAACGTCGCCTTGACATGATGTGGAATAGCAGAATCCGCATGTTGCATACTGCTGATACAGGGAGTAGACAAGGAATGCGAGATATCCAATGCTGTGAATGCTACTGCTGCTAGAAAAGCTCCTGCGCTACAAAGCGCGGTACAGATACGGCGTCGGTAGTTCATAGGCTACTTGGGAAATGATGGTACGACAATCGGAAATCGTGCTGCACTCCATGCTATGATGCCACCCTGCATATTGATGACACGTGAGAAGCCATGTGCTGCAAGAATTGCACTAGCTGTTCTACTTCGTGAGCCAGAACGACAATACACAAGAATTGAGCAGTTTTTATCCGAAGGTAGCTGGGCAATGTTTTGCTCTAGCTCTTGAACCGGAAGAAGCGTAGCATTCGGTAAATGTCCTGTTGCAAATTCCTCTAGTGTGCGGACGTCTAGTACAAAGGTTTCTGGGTGCTGTTCCAAGAAGTCCTTAGCTTCTTGTGCGCTGAGCGTTGTATACCGAGTATCGTTTTGCATACACGATAAAAGTATA
This sequence comes from Candidatus Kapaibacterium sp., assembly GCA_025055035.1. Classification (GTDB taxonomy): domain Bacteria; phylum Bacteroidota; class Ignavibacteria; order Kapaibacteriales; family UBA4661; genus PH2015. The sequence goes on along the minus strand of JANWZB010000024.1, from coordinate 26,595 downwards.
GAGATAGCAAGAGCAACAAAAGCGATGTGTAACGTTTTCATGGGGTGGTGGGAGAAAAGTGAAAGTAGAGCTATGTTGTAAGATAGAGAATAGCAAGCAATGAGCTGCATGCAATCACTATCCACAAGAGAGTGCCTTGAATAAGCGGCTTTATATCAATGTGCGCAAGCATTGTGCGCGATAATCCTGCACCGATGAAGAATAATGTAAGTACCAGACCAACTTTCGCAAGAGATACAATCGCAGACGTGATGTGATGTGTGTTGGGAATAAAGCTATGGATTGCTGATGCTGTAAGAAATAGTGCAATGAAGTATGGCGGTTGTATAGAAGAGGTACTTGCGTTCCAAGCTGCGGATGCATTGCGCCGATGAGCGAAATGCTGCCATAGTGCTATAGTAAATGCCACAGGAATGAGCCAGAGCGTCCGAGCAAGCTTTGCTGTTGTGGCAACACTTAGTGCTTCCGAGCCATACCGCGATGCTGCACCGACGACAGAACTTGTGTCGTGGATTGCAACTGCCGCCCAAAGACCAAACTGGTATTGGGTCAAGCCGAGTGTGCTGCCCAGCATCGGAAAGAGTACTAAGGAGAGAGCATTGAGAATAAATATCGTTCCTAGCGCAACGACTATATCATCCTGCTGAGCATCGAGTGTAGGAGCAACGGTTGCTATTGCTGTGCCACCGCAAATTGCTGTGCCAACAGTAATGAGTTGTGATACTGTGGGCTGTATGCGAAGAATATACCCTGTTAGCAGTCCGAGAGCCAGAGCGCTTATGACAACTATTGTTGTAAAGAGTATGCTTATTGTTCCTGTGTGGAGAACTTGACTAATGTCAATGCCAAATCCTAGACCTATAACACACACTTGTAGTAGGCGTGTAGCAGCTCTACTACTGCGATGTCGATATGGGTGTTCAGTCACTCCAAGAGCATAGAGTACGCCGAGCACTAGCGAAAGCACGGGAGAAATAACACCGTACCATGCTCCTACGACAACAGCACCACCGAGCAACCAGAATGTGCTCTTGCTCAGTGCAACAGCATGGGAGCTAAGGAAGTGCGCGAGACTCTGCATAATGCCTAAAATGGTGTAATGATTCTTGACTGTGGAACGATGATTCTAGACTGTGGTGGGGCATCGATACCAAAAATTTCTTTGAATGCCTGTTGCATTGCTGCTTTTGAGAGTGCCCCTGCTGCCATCTGTGGTTTACCAGTCTTGGGAACAAACAGAATACTTGGAATACTACGAATGCCGAATACGGCTGCAAGCTCCTTCTCGGCGTCGGTATCAATTTTGTAGAAAGCAATCTTTCCTGCGTATTCATTTGATAGCTCTTCAAATGTGTGGGCAAATGCACGGCAGGGGCCGCACCATGCAGCCCAAAAGTCAATCACACATGGAATATCGCCAGAATACGACCATTCTCGATTCTTTTCGTAGTCGAAAACCTTGCTCAGAAATGTTGCTTTTGTGAGATGTTCAGTCATAGTAGTGAGGAGTATACTGTGAAACAAACGTACTTGTAGTGGGGTACAAGCTATGTACTTGTACTACATAGAACAGCACAAACATACAACACAGCAGGCAATACGGTTCGTAACTTTGTCACACAAAGGAAGGCAGAGGAAGTCTCAGCGGGCATGTACCTGCAAGAGTTTTCTGGGCTGCGCAACAGTAATAGTTCCTCGCGATAGGCGGACAAGACCGCGATGCTCGAAGTCTTTCAGTATGCGGCTGACAACCTCGCGCGCTGTACCGAGCTCGATGGCGAGTTCTTGGTGCGTCTTTGCAATGACGGAAGAATGGCGTGCAAGGTCTGCAAGGAGTGCTGCAAGGCGTACATCAACACGCTGAAAAACGACTTCCTCGACGAGCAGCATAATATCAGTAAGACGCGAAGCAAATTGGCTAAAGACGTAGTTACGTGCTTCGTGGGAACGCTCCATAAGAAGCTGAAAATCATGGATTGTTGTTGTGAGAATTTCTGCTTCTTCCTCTACGACGGCAGAAGCCTGATGAATTGGGTGCGAAAGAGCACATGACATCGAGAGAACGCAGCTTTCTCCTGCATACAAGCGGTAAAGCGTAATTTCTCTTCCTGTTTCGCTCAATTTGAATACGCGAATTACGCCACGCTGAACAAAGCCTATTTTCCCACAGTTCGAGCCTTCAGTAAATACTGGTGTTCCTGCGGGCAGGAGGCTTACTGTTGTTGGTATAAGGCGCAAAAAGGGCAGTTGGTCGATAATTGAGGAGTTGAGATCAATAGGCATAATGCAAAAACTAGAGTTACAGGGCATATATGTGTTTGGCACATTGCTGAATCAGCCTGTATTGCTGGGAGCGAAGAGTCAGTATTAGTTATGGGCTTTTAATCGATAGAGTTCTCGCTCGATAATGCGGCGCAAGCGACGTTCACCTGTGTATTCTTTGAACGATAGTGCTTGTTCTAGATGGTAGATAGCATCGGATTTCTTACCGTTCTTTGTGTATACAAAAGCAAGATGGTAATGTAGGGGCGCTTGAAGTGCAGGTGTATCGTGGACAAGAGCTAGTGCTTGAGTGTAGCACAGTTCAGCGGAGCTTACATCTCCTTGTGCAGCATAAGCTCTTCCGCAATAATACTGCACGCGTGCACGCTCTGTGATAGTAAGATCAGAGCGCTGTAAGCATTCTTTAGCAAGAGTAATGGTCTGCGCATCATTGCCACAGTCAAATGCCCATGTTGTTTTGAGAAGAAGCTGATCTTTGTTGGAGAGTGGACCCTGCATGCGCTGTCGCGCTGCTAGTATGTCTTTGGCTTGTGCATATGCCTGGAGAGCAAGTGTGCGATGGCCTTGCATGTCGTGGCATAACCCAATCTGGTAGTAAGCGCTCTGAATAAGGTCAGTGTGCTGCGTCAGCGAACGCTGAAACGCTGCAATTGCTTCATTGTACCGTCCGAGCGCTTGTAATATAATTCCTGAACGATACGCACAGATAGCAGCAAGATAATGGATTGCACGACCTTTTTCGTCGGAAGCAGCACTGTACTGTGCTAGCGCATCGAGTGGACGGCGCATGTCTTCGTACAGAAATGTGCCGTAGAAAAAACGCAATAAGGTGTTGTCTGGGTATGCTACAAGAAACGATGTGTAGTGCTGCTCAGCTTTATCGTAATAGCCCTCGCTTGCTGTAAAGAAGATGCCACGACTGTAGATTTGTGCAAGCCACGACTGTGCCTCAGCTCGTGCATATGTTCCGTGAGCTGCTGCATACTCGAGTTGTCGTAATCCTTCTGCGCGGTTGCCTGTAAGTCCAGCAAGTTTGATAATACTTTGCGCAAATGAGGGAGTTTGGGAAATAACATAGTTGAAGAGACCGAGCCCCATAGAAATATCTGCATTCTGAGGATCGAGAGCTAGGGATTGCTTGAGGTATTCCACGCCTTTGTAAGCATCCCGTGCAGCGCTGAGGTATTCTGTAGTGCTTGTCGCGTTGAGCCCTACCGCAATCCCTCGATAGCCGTAGATACCACCTATGTAAAATAGCGCTTTGCCATCTTTGGGATTGCGGTGCAAAAGATTTTCACAAACCTCGATGGTGTGCTGTGCAGCATGCAGAAATGCTCGAAGATTGGCTTCTTGCTCTGCTTGGGTTAGACGAGAAACTCTCGAGTACAAGAGTCGATAATAGTGGGCGATTGCTCGAAAAAAGTATCCTCGTGGATCATACGGTGCTAGTGCGATGACTTCGTTTGCACGGGTTTCTGCTTCCGCAAAACGCAGATTATACAGTGCCGCGATCGACGACATTGTGAGGGTGTGAACTTTTCTCCAGTCTGGTTGCTGGTACGCACTCAGAGGGTGTACTACGTACCAGCAGAGAATAAAAGCTGTGCGGACACAGCCCCGAAAACGCATAGAATACACGATGCTCGCAAAAAATTTTGTATAACATGTGCAAGGCATAAAGATAGCATTTGTTCTGGCAACACAGAGCGGTTTTTTTATTTTTGTGAGCGCGATATAGCTGTGCATATTGTGGTGATATTGAACATGGAAGCTTGAGACTTGAGAATGAACAAGCTGCACTACTTTCTCAATGTTGTTGTTGCTCTTGTAGAGATGATGTATGTGCGCATTATTTGCGCATTAGGCCGCAGGATATGCCGTAATGATTCTGTGCAGCGAGATCTATCAACAGCAGGCTTCCATCAGGAATATAGAATGCTCATTTTTGCTTACATGGGGCTTGGTGATGCAATCATGATGCTCCCTATGCTCAGAGCGATACGCCATGCACTTCCGCATGCAAGGATTGTTGCGCTAGCAATGCTCCCATCGCCTGCTCACGAGATTCTTCGGCTGTCTGGATGTGTAGATAGGGTGGATTTATTTGCGTTTAAGCAAGCATCGGTGTGGAAGCGCTTGCGCTTAATTGCGCGCCTTCAGAGAGAACGGTTCGATATTGTGATATGTCCGTACACAACACCAGCACCGTACTTTATGCGGCTTATTCACAGCATACCGTATCGTGTTGGGCATGTGCTTCCCGAATCTTCGCTTAGGCATCCGAATGTATCGTATATCTTCACGCATCCCGTTCGTCTTTCGTATAACGATAGAAAGCATGAAACAGAGCGCTATCGTTTACTTGCTGAAGTTCTTGGTATTAAGACAGCAGCATTTCAAGCAGCGTTCGAGCTCGCTCCTCGTGCAAATTACAGTGAGCGTGCAGAAGAACGCATGCGCGAAGTGGGAATACCTGGCGATGCATTGTTGCTTGGTGTGCATCCAGCAGTAGGCGAAACAATGCCATGGAGACAGTGGGGTATAGAGCGCCTAACAGCAGTATTACAGCATATTCTTGATGATTACATACACAAGGGATTCACTGTTTGTGTGGTGCTGTTTGGCAGCGATGCGGATCTCCCAGTGCTGGAGTCTATGCAGCAGAATCTCCTGGGTTGCGCGCATAGTACTTGTTCTCGGAGTGCTCTTAAAGTGCAATCAGCGGTCAAGACACTTCTTATTACCCCACAGCATGTATGCAATTCAGACGATATACCAATAGAAATGACGCTTGCATTTCTCAAGAAGTGCCATGTTCTCCTAGCAAATGATGGCGGTATTGCACATCTTGCTGTAGCCATAGGAACGCCTGTAGTACGAATCTTTGGTATGACGGATTACTACGGTTATAGGGCAATAGATTCGGCGCATGTATCAAGACATCGGGACATATGGAAGGGCATTCCATGTAGCCCATGTATAGGGCTAGGTGTCGTGAAGCGTGGCTACAATCTGCATACGTGTGGTCATCATCGGTGCCTTAATGCCATAACTGTACAAGAAGTTGTGGAGGCAGTCCATAACGTTGTATCGGCTAGCTTTGGGTTTTAGGTCCTTCAAAAATAGCTACTACCGAAAGTTTCCCACTATAGGACTATAGAGCAAGGTTAAAAAATACCTCGTGAGCTATATGGAATACCAGTCATGCTGGGTATACTACTGCTGTGCATATGATAGTAAGAATTGTGTGTGCCATCGTGTTCTACATACTGCGGTTGCAGCCAGATTGTCTTGTGCTCGCTGAGAGTGATAACAAGAAGTGGCAGAGAATACACGGGTGGAACAAACACAGAAGCTGACATAGCGTCCGAGAGCGTGCAATGGTGAAACAGCAGAATACGGGGTATTGAACCATCAAACCACTAAACAGTCAATCAGCACGTCAAAGTTTCATATACGGTAGCGCTATACCACAGGGTGTTCTGCCAGCAGAAAAACTTGCGATGTGTACTTGGCAAAACTTGTGCTTCTTTTGTGGCTTGCGTAAATTGTAGCATAAACTTGCATGTAAACACCCGGCTCTTTGCATGCCACATATGTGCACAGACAAGGCATCGCTCTTCTGCAATCTGTCGGGTACTCCGCTAGAGCAATTCACTCCTTTCTCAATCCTTTGTTGTTTGTGTGAAATATGACCTTTCAGGAGTATGTAAGCAAATTCGTTCCAGAGGAATTTGCCGTCGATAGCGACCTACATCGTCGCTCCAAGCTTACTGTGAGTATTGCGTTTGTTTCAGTGATGACATGCCCAGTAGCCTCGATTTCCTACTTGTTTTATGGGCACTATTGGGCAATTGTATTTGTGATGTCAGCAGCGGTGTGCTACATGGCGCTTCCTTTTCTGTTTCGTGTTATTCGCAACCAAACGCTTATTGCACAGTTACAGTGTGCTATTACATTTGTCATGCTCAACGCATTAATACTCACGACCAACGGTCCTCGTTCTACTGTAGCGCAGTGGCTTGCAATTATTCCGCTTTTGGCTGCGCTGCTAATAGGCAGGAAGCAAATGTTTCAGTGGCTTGCAGCGTGTGTGATAACAGGACTAGCGTACTACATTGCAGCCCTGTCGGGATATGAGTTTATCAATCGTATTCCCGAGTGGGGGATTATGCGCTCTGAATTTGTTGCCCTGACAATCCTGCTTACCGTTCAAACATTGATTGCAAATTTGTTTGAAATTGGGCGTCAGGAAGCATTTTCTAGTCTTGAGAAGCGTAATCGTGAAGCAGTTGAGCTAAATAAAGGTTTAGTGCAAATGAAAGTAGCGTTGGAGCGCGAGAAGAGTAAAGTTGAAGAAATGGTACGGGAATCGGAACAATTAAACGAATATCTTGCTGAAAGCATGGAGCATATGCTCGAAGCAGTGCATCGCTTCGCGAGTGGCGACCTAACGGTGCGGTTTCATGTGGAAAAGGAGGACGATATAGGGAGGATTTTTGTTGCCTTCAATAATGCCATTGATAACATGCGCAAAACGATTATTAAGGTTGTGGAGAATGTTGAGGCAACAGCAAGTGCTAGTGCCGAGATTTCATCGAATACGGAAACGATGTCTATAGCAAGTAAACAGCAAGCCGAGCGTATTATGGCTGCAGCGTCGGCTATTCAGCAGATTGCTGAGCAAATGCGTTCTACAGCAGAGAATGCGGCGGAGTTTGCCGCGCACGCTCGGAGAATTGCCGCCGAAACTCAGGAAAGTGGAAAAATCGTCGCACAAACTATCGAGGGAATGAATAAAATAGACGATGTCGTGAAGCGCTCTGCGGCAACAGTGGAGGAGCTTGGGCGTAGTAGCAATCAGATAGGAGAAATTATTCAAGTGATTGACGAAATTGCTGATCAAACCAATCTGCTCGCATTAAATGCAGCAATTGAAGCAGCGCGTGCAGGCGAGCAGGGACGAGGCTTTGCTGTTGTTGCTGATGAAGTGCGGAAACTTGCTGAACGCACAACGAAAGCAACGAAAGAAATCGCTGCCATGATTACAAAAATTCAGCGTGATACGCACGATGCTGTGCAGGTGATTCGTCAAGGTACGAGTGAAGTAGAGCGTGGTAAGGTGCTCGTTGCAAAGACGGGCGAGGCACTGGAGTCAGCAATGAAATCTGCTGCACAAAGTTCTGCAACGTATTCACAAATTGCTTCTGTGAATCAAGCACAATCTGCTGAAATGACAGAGCTGTCAACGACAATTCATCACATTACGCACGTTGTGCAGGAAACAGCGCACGGTACTGAGCAGGTTGCTGATGCTGCTATGAACCTGAATAAGCTTGCTGAGTATCTTAGCAAGCTTGTTGGAGGATTTCGGATTGATAACAGAACAGTACTGCAGATTGCCGCTGCACCTAAACATACGATACGCCACTGGCGTGAGTATGTTCCTGATGATGAACAAATACACCGATTGTATAAAGGCACATAGAGCGCAGAATACAAAAAGAAAGCGCGGGATTTTGATATTCTCCCGCGCTTTCTTTTTGCTTTGTGTTAATTGTATCAAATCCGATAAATTGCTCTTCGCAATATGCATGAACAATCGTCAAGGTGTGGTATGATTTGGAATATTGCTCTCGTACTTATTGCGTTTGTTGGCATGGAGATATTCAGTGCTCTGTTCCACAAATATGTCATGCACGGTGCGCTGTGGTGCATTCATAAAACGCATCACCAAAAACAGCATGGTCAAGGAATGTTTGAGCTGAATGATCTCTTTTCACTGACCTTTGCTGTTGGCGCAATACTCTTGCTGATTCTAGGATTACCAGCAATGGATTGGCGGCTGTGGGTTGCTATTGGCGTTATTGCATATGGAACATTGTACTTTATTATACACGACATCATCATCCATCGCCGCATACAATGGTTAGACTCCGTAAAGAATTCATACATTCAAGCGCTGCGGCGTGCGCACAAAGCACACCACGCCTATACTACTCAGCAGCCAGGCGAAGAGTATGGGCTACTGTGGGTCAGCCGAAAATATTGGAAGTAGCGCTAATACAAGAAACAGTATATTGTTCAATCTCACTCACTATATCCTACGTATGAGCACGACCCAGCACATTCTTGTTCCAACAGACTTCTCGCCGCACTCACAGTACGCATTGGAATATGCCGAAACGCTTGCGCGCGCTCTTCATGCAACAGTGCATCTGGTGCATGTTATACAAGATATTGAGTACACAGAAGAATGGGGTAATGTATACACAAAATTCAAGGAGATACGGAAGCTTATTGAAGAGCAATTGCGACAGAAGATACATGCAATGCAGGAAAGTTTGGCTTCTAACGGTATTCCTTCAGTCGCTGCTATTGGGCACGGACGTCCTGATGTTGTGCTTGCAGAGTATGCTCTCAAACACAATATATCGCTGATTGTTATTGGTACAAGCGGGAAGCGTGGCGTAGAGCATTTTGTCCTTGGGAGTACGACCGAGCGCCTCATGCGTTCTGCGCCCTGTCCGGTACTTGCTGCACGTATGAAGAAATCGTAATGTGCTCCGCATGTTCTCTGCAAGAAGAAAGTGTCCATGTTTGCCCCGTCTTTTCACTCAAGTCATGCTAGTACTATTATGAGTCCACACACTCTACCGTTCGAAGAGGTTGCTCGACGATTGCAAACGGATATACGACAGGGTTTAACGGATGCAGATGTGCAGAAAGCCCGCGAACGCTGCGGCTTCAACGAACTGCCGCCACAAAAGGAAACTCCTGTATGGTTACAATTTTTGCAGGAGTTCCACGACCCAATTATGTATATCCTTATCGTTGCCGCTATTGTCAATGCACTTGTTGCCGAACCGAAAGATGCACTCGTTATTGCGTTTGTAGTTGTGTTGAATACTGTTGTAGGGTTCATTCAGGAACGTAGAGCAGAACAGGCGCTTCAGTCATTGAAGAAGATCAGTGCACCCACGGCACGTGTGCTGCGTAATGGCAGTATGATAGAGATTCCTGCCCGAGAAATCGTGTGTGGCGACATCCTTCTTGTAGAAAGTGGAACACGGGTGGCAGCAGATGCGCGGATTGTTGAGGCTTCGATGCTCCAAGTTGATGAGTCGATGCTCACAGGAGAGTCATTACCCGTTACAAAAAATCCTCACACTGTACTCGAAGAACATATGCCGCTCGGCGACCGCATTAATATGTTGTTTGCTGGTACGATTGTGCAGCGTGGGCGCGGAAAAGCAATCGTTACAGGAACTGGGGAGCATACGGAGTTTAGTAGGATCTCCATAGAAATTCAGAACGTTGATGATAGCAAATCACCTTTACAGGAACGCTTGGAGGAATTTGGTAGGTATCTTAGTATTGCTATTATTGCAACCGTTATAATAATCTTTACCATCGGCTTACTACAAGGCAACTCGCCACTTACAATGGCACTGACTGCCATCGGGCTAGCAGTTTCGGCTATACCAGAAGGACTACCGATGTCGGTAACGATTACGCTCTCGATAGGTATGCGCATTATGGCGAAGCGCCATGCAGTTATTCGGAAGCTTGTTGCTGTCGAAACACTCGGAAGTACGAACGTTATTTGCTCGGATAAGACTGGTACACTGACACGTAATCAAATGACGGCTGTCAAAGCACTTACACTTGCAACGTCGACAAACGCTATAGAGTGGAATATTTCTGGCACAGGATACGACAAGCATGGCGCTATTACTGATGCAGTAGGAAATGCCATAGATATAACGCAGAATCACGCTTTACTGTGGCTCGTGCGTACTGGTTTGCTTTGTACAGAAAGTCGCTTAAAGGATTTAGGAGCTGATGTTCCGACGTTTGAAATTGTGGGAGACCCAACAGAAGCTGCTTTGCTAGTGTTAGCCCACAAAGCAGGTATCAGCGATGAGCGTGCCGTATGGAAAGTAACCGTTGATTTGCCCTTTGAGTCGGAGCGACAATTTATGGGTGTCACGGTATACCGTGACGGAAGGACGTATATACTAGTGAAAGGTTCTTTGGAGCGACTGCTTGCTCGCTCGTCGAGCATAATGCTCTCTGATGGCACGTATGCACCTATCAACGAAACGTTACTTCATGACTATAATGAACGGTTTGCTGGGCTAGGGTTGCGCGTCTTGTTGCTTGCAATGAAAGAAGTTCCTGAAGCGCTGCCACCCGAAGAGCTTGAAAATATACAAAATCTTGTGTGTCTTGGTCTTGTGGGTATTGTTGACCCGGCTCGCGAGGAAGCAAGGGAGGCAATCGCAGAATGTCGTATGGCTGGTATTCAAGTCAAGATGATTACTGGTGATCATGCAAAGACTGCCCAAGCGATAGCGTCGGAATTACGCTTGGCGGGCGAGCGCACGCCACAAGTAGTAACAGGCAGAGAGCTTGAATGTATGAGCGATGAGGAGTTACATCAGCGTGTGCAAGCAATTGATGTATACGCTCGTGTTTCGCCAACAGATAAATTGCGTATAGTCAAACAGCTACAGCGTTATGACCTCGTCGTAGCGATGACAGGCGACGGTGTGAATGATGCACCAGCGCTCAAGCAAGCAGATATTGGTATTGCTATGGGCTCGGGAACAGACGTGGCGAAAGACGTTTCAGGTATGGTTATTACCGATGATAACTTTGTGAGCATTGCTGCCGCAGTGCGTCGTGGGCGTGTCATTTTCTCGAATTTACGCCACATTTTAATTTACATACTGACAACAAGTCTGGGTGGAGTTCTTACTGTTGCAAGCTCTGTGTTTATTGGCATTCCTCTGCCTATTCTTCCGGCACAGCTACTTTGGATTAACCTTGTTACTGATGGAACATCAACATTCCCACTAGCGTTTGAAAAAGAGCATGGTAACGTTATGCGCTACAAGCCGCGTAAACGTGGGGAAGGTCTTTTGTCGGGACGCATGATAGGACATATTGTATTTTGTGGTATATGGATGATGGTGGGAACACTAGCGCTATTTGTATACAACCTGTATGTGCTGCAGTATCCACTGCTGAAAGCACAGACAGCAGCATTCTGTACGCTCGCATTGTTCCAAATCTGGAATGTGCAAAACTCTCGCTCGCTAGAGCGTTCACTTTTCTGGCATTTACCCGGTCGTGCTACTGGAGAGTGGATTGAGCGTATATCCTTTCGTGATAACATACCACTACTCGGAGTAATGCTCTTTGCCATCATTATGCAAATCGGTGCTGTAGAATTACCATTGCTCGACGGACTCCTCAATACACCGTTTTCTCTCAGTGTAGAGGATTGGACACGCATTATTGGTGTCTCGCTGTCGATTATTGCTGTTGTAGAAATCGAGAAGCTTGTATTAGCGCTGAAACAAAGGCTTTGGGATAAAAAATAATGTGTTCATTTGCGGTTTTTGTTCGGTGATGCGGATATCTTCTGAAGGTTTTCAATTCCCAAAGCAGCATTCTCTTGAGGAATTGCCCACACACCTTGAGCAGTACCAGCCTCTGTACGCATATCGTAGAGAATGACACCAAATGCTTGGTTGTGGCCCCAGCCAACGTAGAGGTATTGCTCACGTCGTATGCCGATACCATTGTAGCGTACAGAGCCTAAATCCCACTGAATAGCATAGATAGTGCTGTTGGGGGTTGACGTAATGCGTAATGTACCCTCGTATGGCACACGTGTCTTAGGGTTTACTCCCCGAACATCATATGTTCCCTCAATGGCCTGAGTTTCACCCATTCCCGCACGAACACGCGTTGCTGTTTCTGTACCAATTTTGCCTTCCAGACCAGTTGCTGTCCATGTACCAACAAGCTTGTCTGGTGCAAGCGTGTATACAACAACTCCAAAAGGAATTTGCGATGTTCCCCAGCCAACGCACAGCATACTTCCTTGCAGAAGACCAAAGCCTGAATACTTGCCAGCATTCGTTTCCCAATCGAGTGTGTATGCTGATGTGCTCAATGGACGAATAGTAACCTTGCCGGAATACGATGAACCACTATTAGGCGTTTTTGCCTCGACAATACGCCATTCGCCGACAATCTGTGGTTGAGCTTGTGCAGACTGTGCATAAAACAACGTAATCGCAATCAGGGCAGGTGCAATGATTGTTCTCATGTCTATTCCTTCTTAATTCATGAAAGAAAGTAGTATAACAATGCTGCTTTGTAGCAGCTATAAAATTGGCGCAAGATACAACAATGATGCAAATATCCATCATTGTTTTTGCACAGTAAGAATAGTATTTTTGCCATAGTGTAGCATATAGTTATTCAACTAGTAAAAACGAAGTATGATTGCGCTCTGTACTATAGCAGTTATACTCACGACGCACATAATATCTGCTGATGGTAATGTATCGTTAGTTAGCTCCTCCTCACTTACGATTATCGTACCAAATGTTCCCAGTAGCAAAGGAATGGTGCGAGCAGCACTGTATAACAGCCCACAGGAATTTCCTCGTGGTAAGGTGTGGAAAGAAACATTTGCAGTGGCTTCTTCTGGAGAAACAGTCCTGCGCTTCGAGAACGTACCGGCAGGAGAGTATGCGATTGCACTGTTTCATGATGAAAACGGTAACACCAAAATGGACTACAACTTTATCGGCATGCCTGTAGAACGGTACGGCTTTTCCAATAATGTCCGTGCTACGCTATCAGCGCCGGACTTTTCTCAAGCAAAGTTTACTGTTCGTTCCGGTGTATCCGATACTCTGAGAATTCGCTTGCAGTAATAAGCTATTAACAACTGTAGATATATGAAGTATTCGCTCCGGCGACAACCTCTCTGTCTCTATGAACAAGTATATCTTGTTGTAGTATCTCCAGAAGAAACGGGAAGAATAAACCTTGCGAGCTACCACGTCATGCCAACAGCAGGACGGTATGCAGTTGCTAGCGCTGTGTTGATGGAACTGCTTGCAGGAAAGTGGATAACAAGAGATATAAACAAGCATTATATCGCTGTTGCTTCCTCAGACCACGATCCACAGGATAATCTCTTGTGCTTAGCTCTTGACCGCATACGACAAGCACCTACACCGTGCACTATACAAGCATGGGGAGTTACTTTGGCGGAAGATGAAGATGTTGGAGCATTTCACCTTCCGTTGCTTGATGACGCAGTAATGTGTTCTCTTGAAGCAAAGAAGATTATTTGGTCCAAACGCCCCTGGACAAAGCTTTTCATCAAGCAGTATTATCTCCTGAACAGAGATGTACGCTACGCAATTATCAATAACCTTGAACGGTATATTGATGGATACGCCGTAAAGAATTCACGTACTTCCATGTTACTCTTGCATATACTACATACACAAGTCTTCTCTCTCGTGCTTTTCCTAAGCGTGTTCAGGCAGACGCAGAGAGCTTCTATGCTGCTGTGCGTGCTGCCTTGGTACGTGATTCCCTAGAAACCCCTCGAGCAAAGCCCCTGGAATGCTGTGCTCATAACAATGAACGAGGCTTGGCTTTGCATGAAGAATATAAGATTTATAGCGAGATGCTTGCAGTAGCAGATGAGATTCTAATGGAGTTCCATAGAGTTTCGGAATGACAATCGGCAAAAATAGTGATGGTGATTTGCAAGATGTTGATGACAGTTCATTGTGGAGCACAATATCCCGCTTAATGATAGCACTACTCATGTCATGGTGGAAGTAGCAATGGTAGTGGCAGTTATTTGCAATGTGTCCGACCCCTGAAGTTCAGCTTGTCTAACTTGCAATTCGTTAATAGTAATGCGTACATATGCTTTGATAATAGCTCTCTTAAGTGTTTATGGAATTCCGCTGTTGCTATGCGCGCAACAACAAAAAGACAAAGAAAAAGCTGCACCCATATCAGGGCAAGCCGTCGCACAGTACTGTCATGTTGTACCATTGCCACAGGAAATGCGTATAGGAACAGGAAAGTTCCGTCTTGTCTCGACGGCAACAATCTGTGTCAGTGGGAACGGTCATACACGCATCTACGGTGGTGCCAGTCGCTTTTTACGCAACCTGAGCGACCGAACTGGGTTAAATTTTATGATAGAGGGATATGTTACACCACAGGACACTATCAGATCATCGCCAATTCAGATTTTCTGCCGTAGAGCAGGGAAAGTAGTGCTCGGCGAAGATGAATCGTATACGTTGACGATTACACCGCAGCAGATTGTGCTCAGTGCAGAAACAGATATTGGAGCGCTTCGTGGCTTAGCAACATTGCTGCAGCTTGTTGATAGTGACGCAGAGGGATACTTTGTTCCTGCTCTTACAATATACGACAAGCCACGATTTGCATGGCGAGGACTACTCCTTGATGTCGCACGTCATTTCTTTTCGGCTGATGTTGTCAAGAAACAGCTTGATTTACTGGAATTTGTCAAGGCAAATGTTCTTCACCTACATCTAACTGATGATCAAGGCTTTCGCATTGAAAGCAAAACATATCCTAAACTCCATGAGCTCGGTTCAGATGGGCAGTATTACTCGCAAGCAACAGTTCGGGAAATTATCCAATATGCTGATGAGCGAGGTATTCGGATCGTACCAGAGTTTGATTTGCCGGGACATAGTACAAGCTGGTACATTGGCTATCCTGAGTTCTCGAGCGGTACAGGTGCAACGTTTGGAGGACCGTATCGCATTGACCGCCGCTGGGGGCGAGGAAGCCCTGTCATGAATCCTATCAAAGAAGAGGTGTACCAATTTCTCGACGTATTCTTCAAGGAAATGAGTGAACTGTTCCCAGATGAGTATATGCACATTGGTGGAGACGAAAATAATGGCGAACAGTGGGCAACAAATCCGGATATTCAAGCATTTATGCGCCAAAACAATCTGCCGACAAAAGCAGCATTGCAAAATTATTTCAATAAACGCTTGCTAGCCATTCTTACAAAGCATGGCAAGAAAATGATGGGGTGGGACGAGATTTTTGTGGAAGGTGTTCCAAAGACAGTCATGATTCAGTCGTGGCAGGGTAGAGAAGCACTCTACAGAGCTGCTCGCCAAGGCTATGCAACAATTCTTTCTAATGGCTATTACCTCGACCTGCATGAGCCAACAGATCGCCATTATCTCAATGATCCAGTGCCTGATTCTGTTAAGCTCAGTGCTGAAGAAAAGGCAATGATTGTTGGCGGTGAGGCGTGTATGTGGTCGGAGTATATCAACGCTGCAAATGTAGATTCAAGAATATGGCCACGCATGGCAGCAATTGCAGAGCGTTTATGGTCATCGGCATCTGTACGCGATGTTGATGACATGTATCGCCGCCTTGAGCATTGCAGTGCATGGCTTGAGCAGCTAGGTTCAACACATGAAACAAACGTTGCAATGATGCTACGCCGTCTGACAGGCGTACACCACGATATACAACCGCTCAAGACATTTGTTGACGTGCTTGAAACAGTTAAGGAATACAAGCGTGGTCAGCTTCTCAAATTTACCTACACTACATTTTATCCCCTTACAGGTATTGCTGATGTTGCGCGTCCTGATGCTCGTGTGGCGCGGAACTTTCGTGCGCAAACAGCAAAGTACCTTACCCTACTGAAGAAGCTGACAGATGCACAGAAAGCAATAAAGGGTACTACCTTAGCAGCTGCTGATTCCAGCACATACGAAACGCTAGTAGCTACGCGGGAGTTCATGCTGACATGGCTGAGACTGTGGAAAAGCAATCATGAACGCTTGCTACCTATTATTCGAGCTAACCCTCGCCTAGCCGACATCGAGGAGCACTCTCTCTCGCTGTCGCTTGTAGCACAGCTTGGTATAGAGGCGATAGATCGCTTGGAGCGTGGTGTAATAATCACACCGCAGTGGAGGTATGTCGCTGGAATTATTTTAGAGCGCGCGAAGCAGCCACGCGCTCAGACAGATATCATGATAATTCCTGCTATTGAGCAGCTTGTCAAAGCAACAGATGGCTACAAGTGAGATTTCTTAAGGCGTTGTGGTCTAAGCACACTTTGCTCGTGGTAGAGCACACACCAAACCAAACAATATTAAGTTAGGGGTAATGTCAAAGTGCGTGTACATGGCGCGTGGCTGCATAGTTCCCTTTACAAATGATCGTCTTCTGGGCGTGTTCCTTCCCTTTTCAGGACTTTTACTGTAAACGTCATAACAACGGTGAGCATGATTGCTATTGCTCCATAGACAATAGCCGAATATACGATGCTGTTTTCAGTAATCGGCATACCCGACCTCCTTCAATGCAACAAAAGAGAACACTAAGCTTTACACAGGCATTTACTAAAAAACTACAAAACTTCTGGGATTTATACTAACAATTTTGCATGTAAGTTGTAAGTAGCGTTCATCTTATGCTTGAATCTATCGTTCCACTTGTACAAGCACAAACGTTCCCGCCTATTCTATTGCTTTTTGGAGAAGAGGAATTTCTCGTTGAGGAAGCAGTGCAAATACTGGTAGATGCTGCTATCGAGCGTAATGGTATGGAATCGCTGAACTACAGTAGTTTTGATGGTGGCGATATTACCCCCGAAGACTTCGTGGCAATGGCAAGTGCGTTTCCCATGATGTCTGAGCGACGTGTTGTTGTAGTGAAGCATTTTGAGAAGATGACCATTAAACGAGGAAAGAATGTAGAGCAGACTTCACCACTAACTGCATACTTTCGGCATCCTTCACCGTTCACATTTGTTATACTGACAGCGTATACCGATGAACTGTACGGTTTGAAAGCTGCGATGACACACCCAAAGCAACAGGAAAAAGCCAAAAAGAAGCTCGCTGCGTTAAGGTTCCCATACAATATTTTGATTCAAGAATGCGAGTGGATAGAATTCCCTAAACTCCATGAACGTGCCTTGCCGTCGTGGGTAGCAGAGCGCTTTGCTGCAGCAGGTTACCAGATAACACCCGAAGCTTGCGAGCTACTTATTGCACAAACAGGATACTCTCTACGAGACATTCATAACGAAATGCAGAAAGTTATAACGTTTGTTCCGCATCAGCGGCGGCTTACCAAGGAAGACATTGCTGAGGTTCTTGGTGGAGCGAAAATGTATAATATTTTTGAGTTGCAACGAGCAATTGCTGCGCGTGATCTTCCAACAGCACTTCTAATTATGCGCCGCATGATAACAGTTGAGCGTCAGGAACTTATAATTATTGCTATGCTTACCCGCTACTTTACTATTTTATGGAAGCTTAGCGAAGCGCTACAGCAAACACATCACACAGCAGAATTAGGCAAAGCTGTCGGGATAGACCAATACTTCATCAATGAGTATATTGCAGCACTGCGCCACTATCCAACGCACAAGGTCGAGCAAGCATTGTATGCTCTACGCGACGCTGATAGTGCTGTAAAGTCAAGTATGGAGGGAAGTGATATTATCTTGCAGAAGATGCTTGTACAGATTATTGGTGAATGACAGGCGTCCTTCAGACGTGATGGCCGTACGAATGAAAAGCGTAAGGGGCAGAGGTGTCGTCGTATTTCTGCCCCTTACTTTATAGATACGGTGGACTATTCGTCATCTTGCATGCTCAGCCATGCAATGTTTGTATTGGGAAGGAGACGCTTAATTTTCAGGCGTTCATCTTTATTCTTTTTGAGGATTTTGTTGTCGAGAAGTTCCAGTGTATGGAGGTTCTTCAGGCGGCCAATATCTGTCGGAAGCCCTTCTAAGCGATTAGAGTTGAGACTGAGTACTTGCAGATAGAAGAGCTGACCAATTTCGTCGGGAAGACCAGTAATTTTATTGTGGCTGAGGTAGAGATAGTGCAGATTGGTCATGTTACCAATCTCCTTCGGTACACCTATAAGGTTATTCTCGCTCGCATCAAGGGTTGTGAGTTGTGTAAGATTGCCGATATCAGGCGGAAGAACATTGATATTGTTGCGCCGAATAGAGAGAACATCCAAATTGGTGAACTGACCAATTTCTTTTGGTAAAACATTAAAGCCATTTTCGTCGAGAATCAGTGTGCGAAGATTTGGTAGCTTCGCAAGTTTCGCAAGAGCATCGCTAAAGTCAAGGTCGGGGTTATTTGCAAGAGATATCTGCCGCAGACTGCGAAGATTAGCAATTTCTGAAGGTAGTGTTTGCAAATTATTCGACGATAAGTCGAGCTTACGAAGATGCACCATGAAACCAATTTCGCTGGGAACGGTGCGGAGTTTGTTATCGTGCAGGTCGAGCTCTTGGAGATTTGTTAGGAGCGCAATTTCGCTTGGAAGAAAGCGAAGACGGTTGCTGTGTAGATCTAATACTTGGATGCCCGTCAACAGGGCAATCTCTGGTGGCAGAGCAGCGATTTCGTTGCCACCAACGCGTAATTCCTGTAATCCTGTAAGCTTGCCAATTTCTGGTGGTAGGTATGAAAGCGCATTATCGCTAAGGTCTAGACCCTGAAGATTCGTTAAATAACCAATTTCAGGTGGTAGCGTTGTCAGCGCACTATTGGACAGGTCAATATCTCGAATAAGTGCTGCTTGCGAGCTTTCAAACTCACGGCTGCCGAATCTGAGTGTTGCCATAATGTTTTCCTACATTCGTGAAAGAAATATGGTATTGCAATTACTCAATAGACGTATCCTCGCGTGTATGATAAACAATAGAATGCCTACATCTGTACAGAAGACGCCTGACGCAGCGAAGGAACAGCGCGTTCTGCTACTACAGTTCCGCCAAACAGAACGACACTGTAGAACGCATCACCAGCAAGGCTATTCTGAAAGAACGGCAGTGCGGCAATGTAACATGCTACAAAGCCTTCGGGTGTGTGGGGATACATTCCACTCGATACCCACACAGCAAAGTTTGTTACAATAAAGAACAGCAGCGAAGCAAGAATGGAACAACAAGCAATTCTGGGTATGGTTCTAACAGCCAGAACACGCAGACCTATCAGTGTAGTGCATGCAATGCATCCGTAGATAACCCACATGCCAGAATGAAAACCCCATCCTGTCATCATTTCC
The DNA here is from genome assembly GCA_025055035.1 of Candidatus Kapaibacterium sp. Taxonomy (GTDB): domain Bacteria; phylum Bacteroidota; class Ignavibacteria; order Kapaibacteriales; family UBA4661; genus PH2015. The sequence goes on along the minus strand of JANWZB010000024.1, from coordinate 7,356 downwards.
AGCACTGAGTCACTTAGAAGCATTGCGAGTAGCGGAACAGCAAATGCTAGTAGCTTGCGGTCTGCAAAATATGAACCCGCAAACAAGGCAATAGCATTGATAGGAGCAAAGTTCGGTGGATGAGGTAGTATGCGCGATAATGCCGCCGCAATAATCATCCCACAGATAAACGCTTGTCGTGTAGTGCTCATACTGCTCTACGCTTACGAATGTTGTACAAGCAAGGTGGATGCAAGAGCGAAGTTTCTAATCTTGTTTTCGTTTCTAGGCTCGATTGTTTAGCGCAGGAAAGAGATACGCGAACAGGCTTTAAAACAGGGTGCAATATAGCAAAATTCATTGGTATTCCGCCAAAAGTTTTGTGGAGAATCTAAGTTTTTCGTGAAAATTACCACGAGAAGCGAAATAGCGCTCGTGTATCTACGCTACACTCAGCACACATTCTCCATGTTTCTCGTACATCACCATAGAACAGCGATATACGACAGCGCTCAAGAGTAATAGGCACATTTGCTGTGCAGGTGATAGTACATGTAGGTGCGTGCAGAAGGATGCAATCTGCTGTCGATTGCTCAGGAAATACTGTAGGATAAAGGTGATAGCGCACGATACCGTGTACTCCTATCATGACTTGTTCCGATGCTATAAGCTCATCATGAACGTGCAGCGCTCCATGCTGTTCTGTGATGCTGAGACGAAAGCTTCGCCGATGCACGATACCGAATCGTTGGCGGTAAGAAGAATGTTCAGCTGTGAGCATAAAAAGCTCTGTTACACCCTGCTTATTGCTTCGGAATTCTAAAACATTAGGCATACCTTCATCGGCACGAATACGCCACAGGCTGGTTTCTAACCATTCGGTCTGTTCTGCATTGCCAACCATCACAGTGTTGTGTGCCCGCGTTGAGCGTAACTCATTGCGAAGACTGATATTGCTTGTGTAGCATCCTGTGCCGCTATCAGTGATAATTGTTCCACCATGAAGCCACCACTCAAACGATAAGCAGTCATTATGTCCGTGTCCACCCCAGCCCTGCATACCATAGTCCCCAACATCAATAAAAAGGTGTGAAGTGCTTGATTTATGAATAATGTATCCTCCATAGATGAAGTGATGCTCGCCACCCGCACCCCGGTTCTGTAAAGAGAATGAAGCAGAGATGTTAGTGCTCATCACTGCTTGATATGCGCGATGTGTAAGAATAAGACTATCAATGCTATGCGTACAAAGAAGGTGCGAGTATTCCGCATACACGAGTGGTAAGTTGCAATGATAGGCGCCAAGAAGGAGAGTTGGAAGATGAATATTTGTGTCTTCAGATGCTATAAACTTGATAATACGTCCGTTATCACTATCACCAATCATAGGAGCAGAACCATCAGGCCGGGTGTATGCCGCAATATAAATGAGGGCATTTGTAAGTCGTTCATAAAACACATCCGAAAAGCGCATTCCAACTTGCTCTGCAGCAATTGCGGCGATAAGAAGCATTTCTACGGTGAGTCTATGATACAACGTTGATTTTTCATAGTTTACACCATCCTTTGTAAACTGCCTTACAATTTCTTGTTCAAGAAAGCGCTGCCCTTTGCGGAACCACATTCTGCCTATGCGATGCCTATAAAAAAATGCTCCAAGTACGACAAGTCCCATGGCATTTGATAAAAAGTGGTTTCCGTTGTGACGGACGTATTCAAGGTTATATGACAGAAACATTCCATGCTGCCATAGAGTATGAAAATATCGTTGCCAGAATGCCTCCGACAGCATCTGCGATGAGCAAAAGAATGAGTATGCAAGTACCCAATTTGTTGCACGAATAGCTACTTCCATAGGCATAGACCAGTTGATACCCATACCGAGAGGATTTGCATGCTGCCACGATATTGCATCGTGCAAAAACGCCTGTGCATAGCGCTTATCGTGAGGAAGAAGAAGATGCGCTATACCGAGCCACGCAAACCAGTAACAGCGATTCATGTCCCAGACATACTTAACATCGCTTCCGTGCTCGGATGTTAGAAAATCCAGCATATGCGCTGATTGATCACTGCGCCACACTCTGCCACTTGCGTAATCACGGTGCCAGTCGAGTTGCTCGCCGTGTTCACGTGGTGTGCTGCTGAGCAGGGGGAATCGATGCTGAAGAGCGTCATTTGCCTGTGATACAAGAGCCTCAAGCATGCTTGTTGAGTGAAGTGCAGTAGCAATAGATGTATGGTCTTCTGCATTGAAAAATATAGTATGTACACGATAAGTAAAGCTAGAACGCCGTTCTTGAGCAACGCGCTTGAGAATGAGAACACGCCAATAGTATGGTTTTATAACGCGGTAATATAGCACGCGAATGTAATGAAAGAAACGTTGCATACGCGAACCTGGAGATATAAGCTGAAAGTGCAAACTGCCCTAAATGCCTTTTGTATGGGCAGCTACCCAAGCGGTATGGAATTTGCATGACTTGAGTACAGTGTGCTTGATAGAACATAACACTATGCAAACATACAAAGAAAACATCTACCTCTCATATAACAATTACACACTTTCAACACAGGAGAAAGACGTCTTATGTACAGTCCCGGAACACTCCTTCGCCTTGCCCGTGAAAAGCGTAACCTAACGCTATACGATGTGAGAACACAGCTCCGCATACGTGCAAGCGCAATCCTTGCTATGGAGCAAGATCAATTTCATTTCTTCCCATGTGAATACATCCAAACATTTTTGCCAGCATATGCAGAATTTCTCGGTGTTTCTGCTTACAAGCTTGCTGAAGCATTTGCTGAGGTGCTGCCAGAACACGCTAAAATAGCACAGCATCTATTTGCGCAATCGTTACAGCAGATAATTTTCGCTGAGGTAATGAGCAAACAGAATGTAGAGAGTCAATATGCATGGCGAATAACGCATCAAGCCTGGCTGTATGCTGTTGCTCGTCGGTATTGGCGTACTCTTGTTGCATTGTGCTGTATGTGTATCGTGTGTGGAATAGGAATCGTATATAGCAGAAATACTAGTCTTGTATCGATTGTCGTGCCAACCCCTGAAGACATGCGAGGAGTACCGTTTACAGAACTTATGAATGTAGAAGCTCAGTCTCAAAATACCCCCCTAAACTCTTGCAATGCACCTGAACACAACATACAGCGAGTACACGTAGCATCATTGTTAGAACCGCCGTACATTCTTGCCACTGCATATGGTCTTATGAAGCACACTGCAGACATAAGCTACGCATATGCTCAAACAGTTGTAGATATCGCTCATTTTTCCTCAGAAGCCAATGCCACCTATGATCCTTCTTATCGTTCGTTGTCGAGTGTTACAGCTACTATACTTGCACGGCATCCAACGACATACTGCGCACAAGGTTCTTCTTGTATGGATTCTTCACAAATCCATCATAAGGCAAAGAACTACATACGGGAACGAAGAATTTTTGTGGAACGCGTATCTCTACGTGCTTTGCGCACAATGCGCGATAAAGCAAAGCATGTGTTGATGCAGACCATAGATACTGATATAGTATGTAATACTGATAGCACATGGCTGTCTGTGGGAACTGCAGAGTATATTGAGCAGCGTCATGGTGTAATATGGATTGAACATGTAGAGATACCCAAAAGAGCACATGCTCTTCCTGTTCTGCCTGTCTCTTTGCTAAGCCTGTAGTGTGGAAGTGCATCGACGGGATTGTATGAGGTATAGCTTATGCACACACAGTATATGATAGCAAAGTGTATGAAGCATATTATTCAAGTTCAGTATATTCAGTATATATTTATTGCTGTTATAAGTAGTGTAATCATAAGTGCATGTGCCTCTTTGTTGAGTATACATGATGTTGGGGTGCCAACAGTTTCGTGTTTCTCTCCTTCACATAATAGCGAATATGAGTCTGTGCCAATAGTACTGGATAATGAGACAGCATTAGAAATTGGACATAAGATCTGGCGTAATGAGTGTGGAGGAAGTATAGAAGGCTTAACAGTGTGGAATAGAGGAGAGAAGTTTGCCTCGCTTGGAATTGGTCATTTTATTTGGTTTCCAGAACGATGCACAGCGCCATTTGGCGATACATTTCCTCAGCTTATTGATACTCTTCTTGCGGATGAAGAGGCACGGCATCATGTTCCATTATGGTTGCGAGAAGCGTTCACTAAGGGGCAGCGCTCTTGTCCATGGAAAACACGCGAGGAATTTTATACTGCTTTGCGTAGTAATAAAATGCGTGAGTTGCGCAACATGCTTGCATCAACTGTTGCTGTGCAGGCACGCTTTATTGCGCGTCGTCTCGAAGGATCACTCCCAAAAATCTTAAAAGCTGTTCCAGAGAGCAATCGTGAACGAATTCATCGACAATTCTACCGTGTTGCTCGTGCTCCTATGGGGCTGTATGTTCTTGCAGACTATGTAAATTTTAAAGGAGAGGGAACTGTAACATATAAGCAGTATGGATATCATGGTTGGGGATTGTTACAGGTATTGCAAGGAATGTATGGAACAAATGAGGGTATAGAAGCATTGCAAGAATTTACAGCATCAGCTGAAGCGCGGCTTATCGAGCGTGTGCATCACTCGCCTCCAGAACGGCATGAGCAACGCTGGCTGTTAGGATGGAAGCGTCGACTAAAAACATACTACAATGCTAATGAATAATGTAGTGTCGTGAGTTCATGCGCGGCCGCCGTTACTTGAGTCTATGTCTATTCAGGCGCTCAAAAGTCTCATAAAGCACACCATAACGTAGTCCTTTCGTGCTAACCCTACATGAAGATAGGTTGAAAAACTTCATAGTCTCATCAAGGATAAGTGCGCCTGCAGGCAAAATATCCGCACGCTGAGGATGGATTGCGGGGTTCTTTAGAAGATGTAGAAGGGGAGTATTGAGTAAATAGTTTGTTATGTCATGAATACGCAACGCAGGTAAGGAGTAGCCCTCAATTCGTTGAGAATCAAATTCTTGTAATCCTGCATCAATAGCAGCAAGAGTCGTGCACGTTCCGCCAACCCCAATAAACTCGCCAAGTTCTGCACTATCGTTTGATAATACAAACGATGCTTGTGGTAACGCGCGCAAATGCTGACGAATTTCTGAGCGAGCATTTTCAATACTTTGGTAGGACGGTGGCAGAGATTGAAAGTATCGCTCGTGTAAACGTACTGCACCAATTTGTAGACTCATGCGACAATATATGCTTTTATCCTCTCCTGTTATATATTCAGTGCTACCACCACCAATATCTATTACTGTTTTTTTATTCATTGTTCCATTTATTCCTAAAAAAGAAAATCGTGCTTCCTCATCACCACTGATGATGTATACAGTAGTACCAAGCACTGCTGAAAGTTTGTTGCATATTTCTTTTCCGTTGAGGGCATCACGAACAGCGCTTGTAGCAACAGCTCGAATGTACTGAACGTTATACGCAGTACATATACGACGATACTCGTTTGCTATTTTTTCTGCTCTGCGGTATGCTTCCACACTAATGTATCTTGTTGTGTCAACATTTTCACCTAATCGTGCAATCGCATGTATATCCTCTAGAATACGTATTGGTACGTTAGGATGCACTTGCTCTGCGATAACCATTAAAAAGGTATTTGTACCAATGTCAATTGCTGATAATTTCATATATAAAACACTTGAAAGTAGATATGTTTATAAATGATTTTATAAGTAGTGATAATTATCGAGCGCTCCATTGCATGGCAATCCATTCACCATCGTCGATACATTTTTGTAAGATAAATCCGCACTGCTTAGCTACATCAAGTACAGTTTGTGCGTCATATCGTAGTAATCCAGAAACGACAAGAGTTCCTGAATACTCGCGTAAAGCATTGTAAAACTTAGCTATATTGTGCATTATAAGGTTACAATGTAAGTTGGCTGCGATGCCGTGACACGAGGGAAGTTCAGTGGTGTTGATATTATTTTGCTCAATGTGTATTGCGGTGTTGTGTTCGAGAGGAATGCCATTTCGTGCAAAGTTTTCAACTGCATTGTGTATTGACCACGTATCGTTATCGAGGGCATATAAGCGTGCTGCACCAAGCTTCCACGCTAAAATAGCTAAAACTCCTGTGCCTGTGCCAACATCAATCCAAAAGTCGCCGTGCTGTACGCTCAGTTCAAGAAGTTGCACCATCATGCGCGTTGTTTCATGATGACCTGTTCCAAATGACATTTGCGGATCGATAATTAGAGGAATGTCGGCATGGGAGACGGTATTGTATTTCCATGATGGTGTAATAACAATACGTTCGTTAACCCAAACTGGGTCAATACTATCTTCCCACTGCTGATGCCAGTTTTCTTCCTGTATAATTGCTGATTCCTGAAGGACTGCTGGAATATTGAATCGCATGAACTGATTATGCACGTGCGTTATCATCGCTGCTTGAAAATCTTCTGTACATGCGTGGAGAAAATAAATGCTTAACTCATCATAAGACTCGATAATGCCAATGTGAGGAGTGTCCGATAACGCTGTGTAAGCATCTTCGAAACGTTCTTCGGGAATTGCATAGCGTAATAAAAGGTAGAGTTTGTTCATCAAATTTTGTAGTTTTGTGCAAAATGATTGCGCTTGATTGTACTGCAGTAGCAAACTACAAATTTCTTTGTGTTTACCCAATCTTCGATGACAAAGCTTACAACTCAACTATCTGTACAAATATGTAAAAACGATGCAAACGTGTTTTACAGAAATTAAATTCAGTGTTATATATGTAATCTACTGATAATAAATTCAGTTTTTATATTCAAACTATATCCTGTATAGCAATGGCAAACAATCATGAACACTCCTTTTCCAAAGGGCTGACCTTAGGAATGATTATTGGTGGTGCAGTTGGAGCACTTGTAGCACTACTATTTGCGCCCAAAAGTGGTAGAGAGTTACGCCGCGATATTGCAGAGCGCTCTGGTGAGCTCTATGATAAAGCTAGCGTTTTTGCTCAGGAGCAGTCGGAAAAAATAGGTGAGTATATTAACGAGGGCAGGGTACGTGCTGAAGAGCTTGTGCGCAACGCTCGGCAGCAAGCTGGCACCCTGCTTTCTGAGGCAGAAACCTTGATAAGCGACGCACGTTCTCGCATGAGTAGTGCTCAGTATGGGATTAAAGATAATATTAGTCGTATCCAAGACGCTGCACGTGCTGGTGCAGAGGCGTTTCAAAGCGAAATGGCAAAAACAAGAGATACCTAAAAGAGCACATGCATCATCAATCCATGAGATCTGCATAACTCTTCTTGGAACCGTAAAACCTGTTTGGTAGTTGTCGAAGATCCATGCAGATTCGCGTGTTCTTTGTTCTCAATATTTAGCCTTACGCTTGTTTATTATT
>JANWZB010000249.1 GCA_025055035.1 Candidatus Kapaibacterium sp. | reverse complement strand
ATACTTGCCCTCATTTTTGAATTGTGGAATTGTCAACTAAATGTTTTTTGTTTGTATCACCAACTCTTTGTCGTAGGAGATATGCTCTATGAATAACGAGGAACGCACCTCATCGGGTCATCAATCTGATGATTCTTCCCCTCAACCACGTTCCCTCCATCGCGATACTGGTAATGTGTATAGCACTAGCATAGGGAACACATATTCAACAGACTACAATAGCGATGGCTATCGAGGTGGCGTATATAATCGTACACCGCAAGGTAACTTCGCTTCGCGCACCAACTATGGAAATTATGGGAGTTATGGTAATAGCAACTATGGGAATTACGGGAATCGCGAGTATGGGAATCGAGGGAATTATGGAGGAGGGAACTATGGGAACTACGGGAATCGCGAGTATGGGAATCGAGGAAACTACGGAGATCGCGAGTCTTACAACCGTCAGGGTGGATATCAGAATCGTCAGGGTGGATATCAGAATCGTCAGGGTGGATATCAGAATCGTCAGGGTGGATA
>JANWZB010000248.1 GCA_025055035.1 Candidatus Kapaibacterium sp. | reverse complement strand
GGGGGAATTCCGCCCGCCGAGCCCGTTAATAAAATCGGTTCGGATTTTTTCAAATACACACCGCCAGTTGGAAAATCCTGTTGCTGGCTCGCCCTCTGCGAGGGCTCGCCAGCCGATTTTAGGCGCAAAATTGAATTTTTTTTGTTCCTCGAAGAGGAACGCCAGAAACGGGCTTTTCTAAATTAAATTTGAAACTATGAAAAACTTTATCTATCTCAGGAAATCAATAAATTTAGAAGAAAGGCAAGTTTTATCTATTTAAGCTCAGCTTACTGAGCTAAAAGAATTTGCCGCCAAAGAAAAACTTGAAATCGTTCTTTTCGTTTCCGCTTCAGGGCGAGACAGGTGGAAAGGGGGTTTGGTTTTTGCCCTTCCACCCGGCGTAGCTCGTTAATAAAATCGGTTCGGATTTTTTCAAATACACACCGTTGATTATAAAATTCCAAAATTATAAATTTAAAATAATTTAGACTATTTTTACTAATAGCTGTAATAAAAATTATTCAATATAAATCTTGATTCATATTAATTATTAATATT
>JANWZB010000247.1 GCA_025055035.1 Candidatus Kapaibacterium sp. | reverse complement strand
AAGTATTCCCCGCACACGCGGGGATGAACCGGTAGACCTCGGCATCTGCTACCACATCCACCTGTATTCCCCGCACACGCGGGGATGAACCGAACCGTTGCGCCCACTCGGACGGCGGAGCCAGGTATTCCCCGCACACGCGGGGATGAACCGCGCCACCCCCAGCCTGTTCGCCAGTTCTTTGAGTATTCCCCGCACACGCGGGGATGAACCTTCATTATTTCGTCGTTCAGTTTCCGTCTGAGCGTATTCCCCGCACACGCGGGGATGAACCGCTCTACTATCCCTGGGTCGAGCTGGAGTTTATGTATTCCCCGCACACGCGGGGATGAACCGGTACGGGCAGTGGCGCTTACGTTATTGAGGCCGTATTCCCCGCACACGCGGGGATGAACCGCCCCCCCCCTTCCGCAAAACCGGTCAACCCGGGTATTCCCCGCACACGCGGGGATGAACCGGCTCTGCGCTTGCGGAAAAAGGCGGTGCGACGGTATTCCCCGCACACGCGGGGATGAACCGGCGTGGCCTGGTTTCGCAGCTCGCCGATGGGCGTATTCCCC
>JANWZB010000246.1 GCA_025055035.1 Candidatus Kapaibacterium sp. | reverse complement strand
CCGGTTCATCCCCGCGTGTGCGGGGAATACACAGCCGGTAGGAAAACCTGTACGCGTTTCATCCGGTTCATCCCCGCGTGTGCGGGGAATACGTACAGGGCGTCGTACACCTCGCTGTAGTCGTTCGGTTCATCCCCGCGTGTGCGGGGAATACGCACAACAACAACAACACTCAGACGGCGCATCACGGTTCATCCCCGCGTGTGCGGGGAATACTGAGTGCGCTTCACCCAGTTGGGGATAGAAGTCCGGTTCATCCCCGCGTGTGCGGGGAATACGGCTTGGCTTCGGGGGCGGGCGCGTAGGTCGACGGTTCATCCCCGCGTGTGCGGGGAATACTTATTAAGTCCCACAAAGCAGAAAACCCTTCTCGGTTCATCCCCGCGTGTGCGGGGAATACCTCGGTGTCGTTCATGCCGAAGGCGAAGAGGTCGGTTCATCCCCGCGTGTGCGGGGAATACCCTATTTTTTCCCCCACATCCACGTATGCGCGCGGTTCATCCCCGCGTGTGCGGGGAATACGGGACGCAGCACCAGCACCGGTCGTGCATTGTCGGTTCA
>JANWZB010000245.1 GCA_025055035.1 Candidatus Kapaibacterium sp. | reverse complement strand
TCTGGCAACTGTTCATGCGGTATTCCCCGCACACGCGGGGATGAACCGGATTTGCGCAGCCTTGCGACGCACGCTTTGCATGTATTCCCCGCACACGCGGGGATGAACCGCTCGGTCGCAAAATTGGTTCGCGGCGTGAACGGTATTCCCCGCACACGCGGGGATGAACCGGAGCGATTATGGAAACAATCCTGACCCCAGGCGTATTCCCCGCACACGCGGGGATGAACCGGAGTTTGCGCAATCGCTCAACAAGACCACCAAGTATTCCCCGCACACGCGGGGATGAACCGTATAGACCTGGCTCTTCGCGCCGCATTTAGGGCGTATTCCCCGCACACGCGGGGATGAACCGCCGTGGTTCGCGCACCTTCACTGGGAAAACCGGTATTCCCCGCACACGCGGGGATGAACCGCGCTGTCCGGTCAGGGTCTGGTACGTGCCGTCGTATTCCCCGCACACGCGGGGATGAACCGCGAGAGTGCGAGGGCCTCAATGATTTGTGCTTGTATTCCCCGCACACGCGGGGATGAACCGTCCAGCCCGACCCAGCGGGGCCAGTGCGA
>JANWZB010000244.1 GCA_025055035.1 Candidatus Kapaibacterium sp. | reverse complement strand
ACTAGTGCATATCATGTCCTGCAAGACCAAATTTACCGTTCTGCTGTTATACTAACAAAGCTCGCCCGATGACAGATAACCCTGCAGAACGTTACACAGTAAAAGATATCGCTAATACATGCCACTAAGGCATAGTGGTACATAACGCCTTGTTTATGTGCAACCTACATAGGCCCTCAAAAGGTACATAGTATGCTAGAGTCTTATCTTCCTATTTATGGAACTATCATTGTGGGAGTAGTGTTTGGTGTTGTGATGATTAAGCTTCACGAATGGCTTGGACCGCACCGCACTACTAAGGAAAAAGTCAGTCCGTATGAAAGCGGCATGGAACCCGTTACTTCAGTGAAAGAACGCCACACAGTAAAGTTTTACCTCGTAGCAATGCTGTTCATCCTGTTTGATATAGAAATTGTGTTCATGTACCCTTGGGCAATTCAGTTCAAGCAGCTAGGTGTACAGGCGCTGGTAGCAATGATACTGTTTATGGTACTACTCTTTGCAGGTTTCGTGTATGTTGTAAAGAAAGGAGCCCTACGATGGGACTAAATGAAACATTAGAGCGCGACGGATTTCTA
>JANWZB010000243.1 GCA_025055035.1 Candidatus Kapaibacterium sp. | reverse complement strand
GGTTCATCCCCGCGTGTGCGGGGAATACTATTCGTTGTGCTATGGTCAGTGTGTAGCAGTCGGTTCATCCCCGCGTGTGCGGGGAATACCTGTCGAGGTCCTCGTACTCCTCTTTTGTGGCCGGTTCATCCCCGCGTGTGCGGGGAATACCATGTTTTTTCTCCCTATAAGTAACTAACAATCGGTTCATCCCCGCGTGTGCGGGGAATACCTCCAGTTTTGGAATAGAAGGAATTGTACCTACGGTTCATCCCCGCGTGTGCGGGGAATACCATCTTTGAAAGATTGAATAATGTTGTCCATACGGTTCATCCCCGCGTGTGCGGGGAATACGAGCTTTGCGAGCGTGTGCACTATACCTTTCGCGGTTCATCCCCGCGTGTGCGGGGAATACGATATTCCAATATGAACAAACACAAATGCCCTACGGTTCATCCCCGCGTGTGCGGGGAATACCTGTTGAGGATTTGCTGGAAGGTCAGGAACCACGGTTCATCCCCGCGTGTGCGGGGAATACTGGTGGGCGATCTTTTGTAGGGGAGTAGGTAGCGGTTGATCAAGGCGGTGGAGGGGAATAG
>JANWZB010000242.1 GCA_025055035.1 Candidatus Kapaibacterium sp. | reverse complement strand
GTTTACTACACGGTTCATCCCCGCGTGTGCGGGGAATACGCCTCATTGACCAGCTCGCCCTGGGCCGGGGCCGGTTCATCCCCGCGTGTGCGGGGAATACGAGCGCATCCGCCTCGGTCGTGCCAACTACCTCGGTTCATCCCCGCGTGTGCGGGGAATACGTACTTGCCCCGCTTGACGTGAATCCGCCATTCGGTTCATCCCCGCGTGTGCGGGGAATACGTTCAGCGTGTTGCCGGGGAACCGCCATCCGGCGGTTCATCCCCGCGTGTGCGGGGAATACCCCGCTACGGGAGATTTACGTGATGCTTATGACGGTTCATCCCCGCGTGTGCGGGGAATACGCCGGGCCGGAGCTGCCGGTTGCCCTGGCCGACCGGTTCATCCCCGCGTGTGCGGGGAATACATCTACATAAGCCTTTATCATAGCTTCTTCTTCGGTTCATCCCCGCGTGTGCGGGGAATACGCAGGCAATGGCGCCGCATATCGGCATGCATACGGTTCATCCCCGCGTGTGCGGGGAATACCACCCCGGCCAGCTGGCCGAGGCGGCCTGCGGCGGTTCATCCCCGCGTGTGCGGGGAATACTGATTGGGGAAAAGTGCGTGAGTGATACTGCACGGTTCATCC
>JANWZB010000241.1 GCA_025055035.1 Candidatus Kapaibacterium sp. | reverse complement strand
CGAAATCACGGTTCATTGGTCGTGTTCAGCGCGGGTATTCCCCGCACACGCGGGGATGAACCGTTCTACCGCAAAGGGCTCTCCAAACTCCGTAGGTATTCCCCGCACACGCGGGGATGAACCGCGGATGCCTACGACTACGTTGCCGCCGTGAAGCGTATTCCCCGCACACGCGGGGATGAACCGGATTTGCGCAGCCTTGCGACGCACGCTTTGCAGTATTCCCCGCACACGCGGGGATGAACCGCATTTACCTCAACTACGCAGGCATCAGCCAGAGTATTCCCCGCACACGCGGGGATGAACCGCCATCATCACGGTTCTGGAGCAAGACCTTGAAGTATTCCCCGCACACGCGGGGATGAACCGACGACGCAACAAGCGATTGACGGCGTCACGCAGTATTCCCCGCACACGCGGGGATGAACCGGGTGCGCCATTCCTCGTACCGGCGCAGGTGGGGTATTCCCCGCACACGCGGGGATGAACCGGAGGGTCTTGGCCTGCGATGGGGTCAACGCGGCGTATTCCCCGCACACGCGGGGATGAACCGGTGCTTCTTCACGCACAACACGTCCACGCCAAGTATTCCCCGCACACGCGGGGATGAACCGCGGGCGCTGCAACGGTTTTGAGGGAAGCGAGAGTA
>JANWZB010000240.1 GCA_025055035.1 Candidatus Kapaibacterium sp. | reverse complement strand
GCAGGGCGAGTTTCATGATGGAAAATTCCGCGCGTTCAAACGCCGCGTTGGTTACCGCTTCGAGTTTTCCGTGCCAGCCCCCGATGAGCACCGCCAGCACGACCAGCCCAATCCAGATGTAGTTGAGCATGGCCGCAGCCTACGAACGGCAGGGAAACGGAGCAAAGGCGAAAAGCCCGTGCGCGCGGGCAACGGGCGAGCCGGCCCGGGTTTTGACGAGAGGGTGCCCCCCCAGCAACGTGCGATGCGCCTCATCGCCCGGCGAGAACCTTGCCAAAGCCGGCGCGTCGTTCCAGAATCCCCATGCCGTGGACGCCAGTGTAGCTCAGCGGTAGAGCAACGGTTTTGTAAACCGTCGGTCGGGGGTTCGAGTCCCTCCACTGGCTCCAAAATCTCCCCGCAGTTTGAAGCCCGCGGCTGGTCGCGGGTGTTTTAGCGTCGGAAAAAGTCCCGAATCACGTCCACAACGCGCTGCTGCTGTGCCTCGGTTAACTCGGGATAAATTGGCAGGCTGAGACATTCGCGGGCCGCTTTTTCGGCCACCGGGAAGTCGCCCGGCCGATAGCCCAGGTGCGCGAAACATTTTTGCATGTGCAACGCCAGCGGATAATGGAGTGCACAGCCGATGCCGTTGGCCTCCAGATGGGCCTTGAGTTCATCCCGACGCG
>JANWZB010000023.1 GCA_025055035.1 Candidatus Kapaibacterium sp. | reverse complement strand
AATATCGAACCCTTGCGCTGCATAGCGACTCACGACATGACGTGCTACCTCAACAGTCTCATCGGTCGAATCATCGAGCACCTGAATTTCAAGGCGCTCTTTCGGATAATCAAGCGCACACACAGCTTCTATCAATCGCTCCACAACATACACTTCATTAAATAGCGGAAGCTGCACCGTAACAACAGGTATCTCACTTGGCATAGGCGGTGCAGTATGTTGGGCATGCCGCACTCGAAGGTAATAGTACACCATCACAGCGCTTTGCAAGCCAAAGATAAATAATACCGACAACGAGAAAAAGTATAGCACTAGCAGTGCATCGTGCATTGGTATAAGGCGTATCAATGTTTCCATACATGTTCAGCCTAACCTTATGATAGAACAGATTGAGTTGCTTAAGCGCGGCGTGAAGAACTGCATAGATACGACGAGAGCTTGTTCGGCTCTAGAGATGTAATATTCCTGTAGCGGCATGTACGCCTTATTTCATTTCTTGCTACCAGCCTGAAACCACTTGAAGCAGTATATCACTAGCGATTTGGCGCAAAGCGCGGTCAATAGCACCCTCGCGTCCCTGCAATCCCGAGGCAATAGAGTACGTCTGCGGAGGAGCAAACTGCTTGACCCAAATTTGCTTCTGCTTAACACGATCATAGTACACAACATTCACACTAATGGTAAGCTGCTTATCGCGCTCCTGTTCGCCTGTCTGGACAGTAGCGATAGTTTCGCTAATCCCTGTGATTGTCGCTTCAAGCACTGCATCAGCATTGCCTTGTACAAGCTGGAAGGCATTCTCGCGTCGAAATGCTTCTATAAGCAGCTGTGTAAGGCGCTCCCGCATTTGAGAGCTTCCTCCAATGCTTTTATCGTCAGCAAGCGGTATATAGAGTGTTTTCAAATGCGACGGGATAGAACTACCAGTAAATGAATAACATTGTGTCAATCCCAGAATGACAGCACAATGTATACCGCTCACTACACTATACCGCAGTAACGTATGCCAACAAAGAACAAAGACTCTAGCGTATCTCACGCGCAAAGCTACATGCTGGTTCATGACTTTCAAATGACGAGAGAATGATAAAATGTTCATTTTTGCAACTTTGCAACGCGTGGTGCGCTGCATTGCACAATACTAAAGCCTGCTGCTAGAAATTAACTAGATTGACTACCCTACACACTCAATAAAGACACGCTCAGCGACAACATTTCCAATAGTATGGTGCTCCAAGTTGTTTCCTATACGCAGCGTCAGTGTTTGACTTAATGGCACTTTTGCAACGATATACACCATAGCATGCGGTACAATACCAATAGACGCACAGTATCGTAATAATTCTGGGTCTGCATCAGAAACACGCAGGATAAGAGCACTCATTCCGGGCTCAAGCGATATAAGTGGAATAGTGGAGGTAGGAGGAACAGTACCATTCTTACGAGGGATAGGGTCGCCGTGAGGGTCATAGCTTGGGTCGCCAAGCATAGCAGCAATACGGTCTTCAAACTCTTCGGAAATGTGATGTTCTAATGTCTCTGCTTCATCGTGCACCTTGTCCCATGAATATCCGAGAGCTTCTTGCAGATATAGTTCCAAGAGTCGGTGATGGCGAATGATTTCCAACGCTGCTTTGTATCCTGCCTCCGATAGCGTAACACCTTTATATGATGTATACGATGCCAAGTTCATTTCTGAGAGACGCTTGAGCATATTCGTTACCGATGGAGCAGCAACTTTTAGCTCACGCGCTAAGTCGTTTGTTGTTACAGCATTGCCATGCTCACTGAGCTTGTAAATGGCTTTCAGATAGTCTTGAACAGCTTGAGTTAGCATGGCGCTTGAAGAAGTTCATTATGAAGAAGTAGAGCGCTCAATTATGATCTCACAGTGTGCTTCAAGCATAGAAAGCATAGGAGACAAAAGGCTTAATTTCACAGCATATCCTCTTTTGAACCCGTCATACGAGCAAGCTTATCTCGGAATTCCTCTACCTCGCGCTTCGATAGACCAGTCTCCGGTGTTATGCTATCTACATCTACAAGCATATCTGTTGTCTTCTGCAAACCTGAAAGAAGGCGTCTCATAATGTGTAGTTCTGGTCTTGTGAGACGAACTGCATACAGAACATAATCTTCAAATGCTTCATAAGCATACGGAACAATATCGCGCACTATCTGTGCTATTGCTTGAGCATATACACGAATTTCGTACTGTGCATGGCTATCGAGTCGCAGACGTAAGAAGTGAAAAAGATTGTGCAAGTCAATCTTCCAATACCACTCTGTGTATTGCGATACGGGAAGATTGATACGTGCTAACTCGCGCGTGAGATTTTCTTCTAGCAGTTTCCCGTACTCCTTGTATGAACGCTCCTGAGCATTGTGCAGTAGTGTGCGTATGTACTCTGCTTTTTCCTTTGGCAGGGCTTCATCAGCACGTCCTTGCTTGTTGGTATGGCTTTGCGGACGAATTTGCTCAATATCAGGCAGATAGAATTCATCGGGCATGACAGAATAGCGCCCGCTGTATTCATTAACATTCGCTGTACGATGGCGAATCCACTGCCGTGCAACAAATATTGGAAGCTTTACATGAAACTTAAACTCTACCATCTCAAATGGTGTTGTATGCGCATGACGCATAAGATATCGAATCAAGCCTCTATCTTCATGTACTTGCTTTGTGCCCGCACCATACGATACACGAGCAGCTTGCACAATCGCAGCATCAGAACCCATGTAGTCCACCAGACGCACAAATCCTTTGTCGAGGCAGTGTATCGTTCTACTTTTCCCATCCACAGCATTTGTATTGCTGTAGTGCTCAGCATATTCAGCATTCTGTGGTGCAGTATTGTGCTCTCGTATACTCATAGCATACAATTCAACAAGAACCTGCTAGGCAATATAGTTTACGCTTCGATGCGTCGGAGCTTCAGGTACTGATGAGAATGTGTGGAAATAGGTACTTTTTCTACCGTTACCGAACTCAAATCTAACTCAAACTCATTGACAATCGAAAGACTAAAGCGCTTTAGAAAGATGTAGGCTTCGACAATAATACGTTGCACAGCAGTCAGACGTTCATACTCATCAGACAAGTATTCTTCGAATACGACAAACCGGAAATCGCCCGTAATTTGGTTATTTTTCAACGAAATATATCGACTAGAAGTATCAACTTCGTCATTTTTTTCCAAATCGCACACAACTTGGCGAAAAAATGCATTAATGTGGAGCGGTACGCGGAAGCCCAGATAAAAAGTCAGCCGAATCACTGCATTTGGTACAAGATGTTCTACCTCATATTCCATTGTGTAGGGGCTATCAGTTGTTTCAATATGCAGAATCCAATAAATATCAGCACGCTTGGGCTGCTTCTCGAGGATAGAATAAATGATGCTTCTGTCCACCTGACGAGGATACGGTACTTTATTCAGGTACACGAGGTGTGTTGCATACTTGGGTACTTCACGATCGTCGGAAAGGTCGCGCAACGCTGGTAAGTAATCCTCAATACGCACACTGTGCGCAAAGCGTGCCAAAATAATTCGTGCATTATACCAAATGCTCATAACCATCATCAGTGCTGCCGATACAACAAGCGTTATCCATCCACCTTCATGCACCTTACTCATATTTGCGATGAGAAACCCTAGCTCTATGCAGCCAAATACTGCAGTAATAGCAACAATTACTGCTGTTGGATACTCCATACGCTTGAGATATTGCGTCAGGAGCACTGTCGTAGAAAGCATAGCCAGTGTGATAGCAATACCGTATGCAGCTTCCATGTGGCTTGATTCTCGAAAATACCATAACACAAACATGCATCCTGCCCACAACAGCCAATTTGCTGCTGGAATATACATTTGCCCGCGTGATTCCGAAGGATACCGAATAGCCAGACGTGGCCATAGATGCAATTTGATAGCCTCACTGAACAATGTGAACGAGCCAGAAATTAATGCTTGTGATGCAATAATCGCAGCGACGGTTGCAATCGCTATACCAACGGGAAGAAACCATCTCGGCATGATTGCATAGAAAGGATTGATGCCATCTAGTGCCTTCAGACCACTTGTTATTAGCCATGCCCCTTGTCCCATATAATTGAGTATGAGAGCAGTCTTGACAAAACACCATGATACTTGAATATTTGTTCGCCCACAATGGCCTAAGTCTGAGTATAGCGCTTCTGCACCTGTCGTACACAAAAACACGGCACCAAGAATCCAAAAGCCATAAGGGAAAGCTGTCAGTAGGTGGTAGGCATAGTATGGGTTCAAAGCTTTGACAACAAGCGGGTACGCACTGATATTTAGGATGCCAAGCACTGCAAGCATCACAAACCATGTAACCATGATAGGACCGAACGCATGACCAATTTTCTCTGTTCCAAATTGTTGCACAACGAATAATGCGGTGATAATCCCCATAGAAATGCCTACTGTTGGCAGGGCAGGATTCAAAATGCGCAGTCCCTCGATTGCTGATGAAACCGAAATCGGCGGAGTAATGATACCATCAGCAATAAGCGATGCACCACCAAGCATTGCTGGTACAACAAGCCACCGACCACGCCGACGCACAAGCGTAAATAACGAAAAAATACCACCCTCGCCGTTGTTATCGGCTCGCAGCGTAATCAACACGTATTTAACAGTAGTTTGAAGAGTAAGTGTCCAAAAGATGCAAGAAAGTCCACCGAGAACAAGGTCTTCTGTGATTGGTCGTACCCCAACAATTGCCTTGAGCACGTACAATGGCGATGTACCAATATCCCCATAGATAATCCCAATGGTTACAAGAAGCCCTCCAAGGCTTAGCTTCTGGTGCTGTAAACGATAACTCATAGTGTTGTATAAACTTCACAAGTAGTACCTTCCACACGCATGCTAGAGCTTGCTCTTAATCTCCCAATAGATGCTCTTGCGCAGCTCTTTAAGCCACTCCTCATAAACTTTAGCACGCTTCTGCATTATTGCCATTTGCTCTAAGCGTTTGAAGTCCTCATCATATGAGATTTTATGCTCCGGGATAAATTTTTTCCGTAGTACAATATGAAACGCACTTTTTGTGCTGCCCGGTGCGTTGTACGGTATGGGCTCTGTTATTGCGCCATCCTTAAGCTTTTCAATTTTTGCTCGTAAGTCCTCTGGCAATTTTGCGATCTCCATGCGCCCAAGCAAACCACCAAATGCTTTTGTCTCGGTATCATCAGAATACTGCTTTGCTAATTCTTCAAATGACTCGCCCTGAGCAACGCGCATCGTGAGAGAGTCCAAGAAGCCTTTCGTCCGTGCAACATCTTCATCGGTTTGACCAAGCTTCAATAAAATGTGTCGTGTTCGCACCTCATTTTCACGCTTATCAAGTAGCTGAATAATGTGAAAGCCAAATGGTGTCTCGACAGGCTGAGAAATTTCATTGACCTGCAAAGCATATGCAGTCTTCTCAAATTCTGCAATAAACTTTCCACGCGGAACAAAACCAAGCTCACCTCCTGCTTGTGCTGAACCGGGGTCGTTGCTGTAACGACGAGCAAAGGCAGCAAAGTCTCCACCAGCAATAATCGAATCACGAATTTTCTTAGCTAATACTAGTGTTTTTTCCTTTGCAGCTGCCGATGGTTCGACGTTTTTGACAATATGATATAGCTCTACCTGTGCCGGCACAGGTGGTAAGGAATCCTTATACTGTTGGTAAAAATCTTGGACTTCTTTGGAGGAAACTTTAATCGCTGCAAACTTTTGCTGTGAAAGGCGTTCCGTTAAAAGCTGCTTGCGAATTTCTTCCCGAAAATCGCGGCGTATCTTTGCCATCGACATCCCATAGATTTCCTCCACACGGCGCTCTGAGCCAACTTGCTGCACCATTGCCTGAATCTGAAACTCCATGCGCTCTGTAATTTCTTCTTCTGACGCAGTCAAGCTGTCCTCGATAGCTTTTGTAACAAGCAGCTTTTCGTTAATAAGAGCATCGAGCGAACGCCTCAGCAGTACAGGGTCATCAGGACGAGCATTCATGCGCCGTTCCTGCATCGCTGTCATCATTGCATGACCAACAACTTCAGACTTGAGAATGATTTCGTTTCCAACAACAGCGACGATTTTATCCATCTCCTCTCCGGACTTAAGATTACCCATAAGCTGGGCAGCAGCAGCAGTTGGGTAAAGACACGCCACTATCATTACACCTACATAGATCACCACTGTGGCATCGTATATTATATGTTTCATAGTTTTCGTCGCGCTATGAGGTCAGAAATTCAACACACTTGCAGATCACTCGTTTTGAATTTCACATATGCTCATGCTCATTTCCAGATAGTGCGAAACACCTGTTCTTCAATCACAACAGGATACTGAGCACGTAGGCTATCAAGCCATTTTTGTGTCAGTTCCTTTTGCACCATGTCTTGGAATTGTGCTGCGAAGTCAGGTATGGCTTCCTCGAACGTTTTCATACGCACAGGCTGAATACCATCGAGGCGAGCAATCGAGTATCCGCCTTGAAATTTGAACGGTGGGAGAATATCACCAATTGCTGTTTTGCGCTTCTTGAACTCGTGAGGGATTGTGTATTCGATAGCGGGGAGCGGATCCCATTTTCCTTTGCGCTCCTTGAAACCAGCACGCTCAGTGTATTCAGTAGCGAGTGAATCGAATAGTACAGTACGGTTTTTTGCTGCTTGCAAGCGCTTATACAAAGCCTGTGCAAGTGAGTCGCTTGAAACCCAAATCTCAGCGAATTCGTACAGCTCTTGCGTTTTGAAACGTTCTTTGATTGGTTCATAGTACGCACGTGCTCGCGCAGTATCAAACTTCATCTTACTCCATATTTCCTGCTCTTCGACACGGAAAATCAAGATACCTTCTTCGAATTCCTTCATCAAAGCAGCAAACTCTGGATAGTCTTTTTCGAGAGTGCTCACAAGAACATCAGTTATTGCTATGTCGGTCAATTTTTCTATTGCTTGCATCATGCCTTGCCTTGTGAGTGAGTATCCCCGCAAATCGCTGCGTGTTAATAGCGAATCAGCAAAGCCATTGATGGTGAGCATATATCCTGTAAATTTAGCAAGTGTTTCCTTCAGAAGCTGCGCAGAGAGTCGAACTTTCTGTGCACTATCGAAGGATGGACGCGTTGTATCAACGGCTTGTAGAAACGCATTAAGAGCTTTGATATTGATACTATATTTGCGTGCTTTTTTCACAGAGTCTAGGAATCGGCGTTTATCGGCTTCGAAGTGTACACGCTTGTAAAAGCGCTTTAATTCTTCCCTATCATCACCACCAATCTTTGAAGAATCACGACGAACAATATACATACCATTGAATGTCGATATCACATGCGACATGTCACCATTCTTTCTATCAGGAGCAAATAGCCATTTGTCCACTTCTTCTGGAAAACGATAACGCAAGCCATTCACATATCCCGTTGTTTCAGTATAATATGCTGGAAATATTCCCCCGTATTCGGCATATGCGTCTTCGGAAAATTGTTTTGCAGCCTCAGCAAAATCGAGTCCACGCAGGATGAGTGTTCGCACGCTATCGGCACGCCTAAACACAGCTAGCGAGTCCTCAGGACTCGGTGGTAGGGGAGAACCATTTGGCGCTGTACGTGCAGGAAGTTTCATAACAATATAACGTCCACGAACAGCTATACGCGGTTCAATAGACAACAGCTTCATGATATAGTATCCGGGCACAGTCAAGTTTGAGCGAATAGGTTTTGGATAGATTGCACCAACCTTTGTACGAAAGACTGCGTCTTCAATTTCCCGAACTATTTTATCACTTGTAAGCAGCGGCATCTCACCACCCAATGCTCGAAAGTACTCGTCGTCACTCGAATCTTTTGCTATAGTGCGGAAATCTGCACCCTTTTTCAGCGCTTCTAAGATTGCCAGTGAGCGTTTGTAAGCTCGCGCAGTATCATTGTCGAGGATTTTTATAAAAATAAGACCAATCCGAAACTGTGTTCTGCGGCGCGCTAGAGAAGTATCAACACGGGGAGAAACTAGAACCCGCTCGAATAGATATGGCGCCGCTAGAGATGCACGATTTTGCTGTATTTCTTGCACGATTTCAGGACGCTTATCGTAGCCACGCGCTCGGGCGTCATGAATTTTTAGGCGGTAGTTGATGTACAAGTTCAGAAAGTCTCTCACGCTATCAGCTGAGACGTCTACAAGTCGAACGGACTTGTTGTTAATGTTTTTACGATATGCATCCTCGAGCATTTTATACGTGATTGCCTCCTTGCCTACCCTTGCCAACACAGTATTACCTTCAGGCTGACTGCGCACTTGTTGAGCATCAAGCCGTTCTACAACAATGCAAGCATAGGCAATACAACATAGCACACTGTACTGAATGAAGTTCTTTGGGATACTAAGCCACAAAATGTTTCCCGTCATGAAGCATAACTCCTACATGAGTGGTGTATAAGACAAAAGGTCAAGACTGCAAAAATCGCGAACTTGCCCATGATATGCAAACGCGATTATCGCTGTGAGTCTTTAGGCTTAGCGTCTCCTCGTGTGCACTTTTCACCCCAGATGTACCATGACATGATGCATCTATTTGACCAATACTCGGTACTCACTGAAACTTCACTTCTAAGCTCACTGTTGGCAGAATAGGAAGTAAGCGAACATCTGTTACTTCAACGACAGGTTTCGTCGTATCGTAAAAACGAAACCAGATATCCTGCCGCGAATACACGTTGAAGATGTCTATCAGCAGCCGCGCACGAAGACCCATCAGCGTAAACTTATAATTTCCAGTCAGATTGAGCTGGTGCGACGGTGGCAAACGCAGACCATTGCGTGCTGTCGGCACAGTAATCCCTGTACCAATGCGCTCGCCCGGAAATGCAGTCTGGAAACGTGAGCTTACCCCTGTAAACGGCTGACCTGACTGAAAAATAAACGATGCACCAAGCTCCCACTGCTCATTCAGCTCGTACTGCGCAACAATCTTAAAGTCATGGCGACGGTCATAGCGAGGGAAAAACAGATTACCGAAGTTGATACTATCAAACCGTGCTGTTATCCAGCCAAGAGCATACCCTACCCAACCTGTCAACCGACCAGACTTTTTCTGCAAAAATATTTCACCTCCGTATGCTTCCCCGTTACCAGAAAAGAAAATTTCAGAAGCCCTTCGAGAACGGAGTGCGAACGTATTGAGTTCATTGATATTTATGAGAGTTTTGTAGTATACATCGAAATTGACATCGAGGTCATCCAGACCAAAAAGCACAGGCTTTGTTTCAAGACTTAGAATATAATGCGTAGAACTACTCGGACCAAGCGAAGCATCTGTTGGCAACCATGTATCGAAAAATGTAAAATCGGGATTCGATGCGAGGCGAAGATACTGATGGAATATTCCCCACGATGCTTTGATTGTTAGTTCGGGCGAAGTTTCCCAGCGCACCGAAATTCTTGGGTCCCAGAGTACACTACCATTAGCCTGCAAATAGTATCCCCGCAGCCCCACTTGCCCTGAAAAAAATGATGCAAACTGGTAGTTTGCCTGCACGTACCCTGCATACGTCCAATCGTTCAGGGCGAAGTCTGTGATAGCATCAGTTGCTCCCGGAAGCCTGCGTGTTGTGTCGCGTCCTGTAAAATTTTGCTTATAACCAAAGCGAAAGGTACTGACCTCTGCACCAAAGTTTATAGTAAGTTCGTTATTAGCGTACCACTCGATATCCGTACGCCCTGTGACATCACGAATAGTGTTCTCTACCCCAAACACAAATCCAGAGTTGCTCCCATCAAAGCCGTTCTGATAGGCGCTTGACGAAACGACCGTTGTCGCAAAAAGATGTTCATCGAAGATGTGCGTCCAGCGCAGTGATGCAGCTTGGTTTGCGATACCAATATTGATATCAAGTCCTGTGGACTGAAATGCTAGGTCGTCGGAACTTAGAAAGACGCTTGCTGAGATTTTGTCGTCTTGATCAATGTACTGCGTAATCTTTGCATTGACATCATAAAACCAAAAATTTGGCACAGGGATACCACCCGTGAGAGCATCAACAGGCACAACAGCACGCACCAGCTCTAGGTATGTTCGGCGACCACCAATAAAGAATGACCCATTACCTATCGGTCCTTGAACAGAAGCCCGTGAGGCAATCAGCCCTAACGAAGCGACTCCCTCATACTTCTCACGATTACCGTCTTTCTGTGTAATGTTAATAACCGATGATAAACGCGTACCATACTGCGCACCAAAACCGCCTTTAATCAGCTCAACATCCTTAATTGCATCGGTATTAAACGTCGAGTAAAAGCCAAACAGATGGCTAGGATTGTAGACGGCAGCACCATCTACCAACACAAGATTTTGGTCAGGCGAACCACCGCGAACAAACAACCCACTGGAAATTTGCGATGAAGACAGCACCCCTGGCAAAAACTGAATTGCCCGAAATACATCAGCTTCTCCACCAATACGGATTTGACTAATTTGCTCAATCGGAATGTTCACTTGACTAACGGCAATCTGGCGCTTATCGGCTTCTCCACGCTCAGCACTAACCGTCACTTCGGCAGCTCTACTAATCTGCTTGCTGAGTTCTATTGTGAGCTTTTTTGTTTCCCCTGGCGCAAAGTCTATTATCAGCTCCTTCTTCGCAAAGCCAAGATAGCTTACGGTTACTTGATGCTTTCCTGAAGGAATATTTTTGAGAACAAAAAAGCCACTTTTGTTCGATACAGCGCCTATCTTCAGCGACTTTATGCTCACTGTTGCTCCAACAAGGCTCTCTTTGTTCTCAGCATCTTGTACAGTGCCTGTGAGCACACTTGTTTGCACATGCTGAGCAAAAGCAGTCGCCACAGAAATAAGCACGATTGCCAACAAATAGCACGCTTTTGAATACGTCATAGGAAGAACTCTTCGCGTATGTCGAGCAAATCTTTCTAGTAGCAGAACAGCGTAGATGATGCAGTCGCTATAGATCTGAGCACGCAATTAATACACTACACATGGCGCAATACTGCGTTACAGTTCCACAAAAATATACTCCTTCGAGCAATTTCCCCGCAAAGAAAGCGTGTACATGCTGTGTAAAAATTCTGTAGCATTGTCCCTTCGCAAAGCTTTAACAGAACTCCCTACTATCTACCTGCTAGCGCGCAATTATTCTCGTCTCCAGAGCAGCGAAGCATCGCCATAGCTCAAGAAGCGATAGTGATTGTTTAGCGCTTCGTTGTACACTGTGTGCCAGTGTGTTTGAGCGCCATCGCTCAAAAACGCTGCAACAAGCAGCATGAGCGTGCTTTGTGGTTGATGAAAGTTAGTAATAAGACCATGACACACTTTGAATGCATATCCGGGTACAACCATCAGCTGCGTATCACCTCGTACAGTATCGAGCTTGCGGTTCTGAAGCCACTCTTGCACGGCAAGAAGCGCAACGCTCGGCGAAGGGAGCTTATCGCGAAAACAATGTTGCAAGCGAAATCCGTCCCACTGGCGAATGTCGAGCGTATCACTCTCACGGGCATCACCATCGCACACAATTAAGCGTACACCCCACCAGTATAACGACTCCAGTGTTCGCAAGGATGTTGTACCAACAGCAACGACAGGATCCTGGCTTGTGCGGCTGTGCTTGAGCAGCTGTCGTGCTATGCTTTCTACTACAGACCTCTCAACACAAATGCGCTCTTCGTGCATAATATGATTGCGAGCATCCTCTCCACTGATTGGCTTAAATGTCCCTGCGCCAACGTGCAACGTAACATACGCAATACAAACTCCACGATGCTTTAGCTCTTCGAGGACGCGATCGGTAAAGTGCAGCCCAGCAGTCGGTGCTGCAACAGAGCCATCGTGTGCGGCATACACAGTTTGATATCGCGTTTTGTCATATTCCTCTTCGGGGCGTCCGATATACGGAGGCAGCGGTACATGTCCGCACATATCAAGAAGTGTTGCAAAGCTCAGTTCCTCAGGCTGCCAACTAAACTCTACAAGTGCTTCTGCACCATCTTTATCAAGAACTACTGCCCATACTACAATAGACCCCGATTCAGTATCTATCCTTAGCACCAATGCATCGCCAGACCGTATGTTTCTACCTCCTATCATGCACCGCCAGCGGCATCGTCCTACGCTCTGTAATGCTATAGCTGGCTCGGTGGAGGGCGAAACAGGACTTAAGCATATCAACTCAGCTCGACCACCGCTATACTCTTTCTTCATGAGAATACGGGCAGCTATGACCCGTGTATCGTTCAGAACAAGGAGTGTTGAGGGTGGAAGTTCATGCACAATATCGCGGAACACACTGTGTCGAATCCTACACACGCACTCACTACCGAATTGTTCGAATACTTCGCCTACATTCTGGTGTATGCGCATATCTGCAATAAGAAGCTTGCTAGCATCACGTTCAGCAAGAGGATATGCGGCTATGCGGTCTTCGGGCAGCTCATAGCTGTAATCCGCAACGTGAATTGTTGGGATGTACGACAAATTTTCTGTATGTTCGTTCACTGTCATAGTGCATCATTCCCTGAGCGTACAATGAATCATCGAATACTGTATAGTATTGGGCGGCAGTCTCCACGCTCCAACACAGACAATCTCATTCGTTCTTTGGGATCTTCTCTGCTCGTTGTACCATGCAAAACAACTCTACCAAACGGTATTCGCATTCTCAGTGAGCACGTTGCCGCAGCGCAGTCATTTGCTCTTGGCGTTTGGATAGACGTAGGCTCATGCGACGAGGCGGCTGATGAACACGGTATTACGCATTTCATTGAGCACCTTGCATTTCGCGGGACGGCCTCGCCAGAGCGCACGCGCTCATCGCTGCACATTGCTTATGCGTTGGAATCTGTTGGTGGATACCTTAATGCCTTTACGACGAAAG
This sequence comes from Candidatus Kapaibacterium sp., assembly GCA_025055035.1. Taxonomy (GTDB): domain Bacteria; phylum Bacteroidota; class Ignavibacteria; order Kapaibacteriales; family UBA4661; genus PH2015. The sequence goes on along the minus strand of JANWZB010000023.1, from coordinate 17,509 downwards.
ACCACACCTGTTATTATGCACGTGCTCTTAATCCACATTTTATGCGCTCTCTGGAGCTGCTAAGCGATTTGTGCCAATTTCCCGTCTTCAACAGTGCTGATATCGAAAAAGAACGCGCTATTATCCTCGAGGAAATTAAATCTTTGGAGGATGAACCCGAAGAATTGATTAACGACTACATGGATGAGCAACTCTTTGGCACAGGAAGTTCTGCGCATCCATATGCTCACCCAATTAGCGGCACGGAACACACGATACGCGCTATTCAGCGCGTTGATATTGTGCGCTTTCATCAACGTCATTACACCAACAACCGCATTATTATTGCTGTTTCAGGGAATATTCATCACGACCAGCTTGTTCGGCAGGTTGAGCGCGTTTTCTCAGCAAGCAGCCTTTCTCAGGCTTCGCAGCGTTGTATTCCAGAGCCACAACAACGCACAAGCACAATACGCTATGAATCCACGTCGGCACAGCAAACTCACCTGTCATACGCAGCTCTCATTCCCTATGTAGCTAACCAAACATACTACATTCTTGCTGCTCTCAACATTATTCTTGGTGATGGTATGAGTTCGCGTCTTCACCAACGTATTCGCGAAAAGCATGGGCTTTGCTACACTATTTATTCTGCTCTTAGCGAAATCCGGCACAGTGCTATTCTAAGCATCTATGCGTGCTTCGAGCCGGAACACTACGATAAGGTCTACAAGCTCATACGCACTGAGGTAACTCGGATTGCAGAACAACCTGTACGAACGGCAGAGTTGCGGCGTGCGAAGGAACAGCTCAAATCGAGCCTTATCATGGGTCTGGAAAGCCTTTCGGGGCGTATGACGCTTCTTGCCAAGAGTGAGCTGTATACAGGAACATTTGATAGTGTCAAGCAAAAAATTGCGCTGATCGAGTCTATTTCTAGCACGGACATCCTCACACTGGCACAGTGCTATCTCCAAGAGCACTACTGGCACACTGTTGTACTTTCGCCACGCCATAGTCCATAAGAATTGCCAACAAGAAAAATTCTCGGCAGAGTGCGGGTATTTTGTGGGAATATCGCTATTTTACACCACTGTTTTTACGCAGTACAGCGTACATTGCTTTTCCACACCTTACATTCCATCGACGACCATGAGTGCATCTTTCGAACAATGGCGCATTCTCGCACAGAAAGAACTGAAAGATAAGCCTATCGAGGCGCTGTACCGGCATACCCCCGAAGGAATAACAATCAAGCCTCTGTACACTGCACAAGACCTTGAGGCTATCGGCTTCGAAGAAACAATGCCGGGCATATTTCCATATGTGCGTGGTCCGTACGCAACGATGTATACAAACCGTCCATGGACAATTCGTCAATACGCAGGATTCTCTACAGCAGAAGAATCGAATGCCTTTTACCGAAAGAATCTTGCTGCAGGACAAAAGGGTCTTTCTGTGGCGTTCGATTTAGCAACACATCGAGGCTATGATTCCGATCATCCACGTGTCGTTGGCGATGTTGGGAAGGCAGGCGTCGCGATTGATTCTGTTGAGGACATGAAAATTCTCTTCGATGGTATTCCTCTCGACCAAATGTCTGTCTCTATGACCATGAACGGCGCTGTTATTCCTATCATGGCAATGTTTATTGTAGCAGGCGAAGAACAAGGCGTTTCGCAAGACAAGCTTTCTGGCACGATTCAGAACGATATTCTCAAGGAGTTTATGGTGCGCAATACCTATATCTATCCTCCTGAGCCGTCCATGCGTATTGTTGCCGACATCATCGAATACACAAGCATGTTCATGCCAAAGTTTAATAGTATTTCGATTTCTGGCTATCATATGCACGAAGCAGGAGCAAACGCCGTGCAGGAAGTTGCATTCACATTATCAGACGGTCTGGAATACGTTCGTGCTGCTTTAGCGCGAGGACTTGATATTGATGCCTTCGCACCGCGCCTATCGTTTTTCTGGGGAATCGGTATGAATTTTTTCATGGAAATAGCAAAGATGCGAGCAGCACGATACCTATGGGCACATCTTATCAAGCAGTTCAACCCTCAAAAGCCCCTTTCAATGGCATTGCGTACGCATTGCCAAACATCAGGCTGGTCGCTGACAGAACAAGACCCATATAACAATATCATCCGCACAACCATAGAAGCATTAGCGGCGGTACTTGGCGGGACACAGTCTTTGCATACAAACTCCTTTGATGAAGCTCTCGCTTTACCAACTGAATTTTCTGCACGCATTGCCCGCAACACCCAGCTTATCCTTGCCGAAGAAACTAGTATCACACATGTCATAGACCCCCTTGCGGGCTCGTACTACGTGGAAGCACTGACCCACTCGATTATTCATGAAGCACGGAAGCTCATGAACGAAGTGGAGTCGCTTGGTGGCATGACACGAGCAATTATTGAAGGCTTACCGAAGCAACGCATTGAAGCATCGGCAGCACGACGACAGGCTGCTATTGACAAAGGCGAATTTGTGATTGTTGGCGTTAATAAGTACCGACTTGCTAAAGAAGATCCTATTGAGATTCTCGAAGTTGATAACACAGCAGTTCGCGAAGCACAAATACGCCGTCTTGAGCAGATTCGTTCAACACGCGATGCATCTGCCGTAGAGGCTGCTTTAGAGGAACTCTCTCGCCGAGCAGCATCGGGTAACGGTAACCTTTTGGAAGCTGCTATAGAAGCAGCACGCCGACGCGCAACTCTAGGGGAAATTTCCTACGCTATGGAACGAGTATTCAAGCGCTACGAAGCTCAGATCCCCACTGTCTCTGGCGTATACCGTTCAGCGTATGGAACGAATGCTGATATTACCGACGTGCTGAGCCACACTGAGCAATTTGCCCACAAATATGGTCGCCGACCTCGTATCTTTGTTTGCAAGCTAGGACAAGATGGTCATGATAGAGGCGCACGCATTATTGCCTCTGCCTTTGCAGATCTGGGCTTCGACGTTGACATAGGACCGCTGTTCCAAACACCCGAAGAAGCTGCACGCCAAGCAATCGAAAATGATGTACATGTGATTGGGGTTTCATCGCTTGCTGCTGGGCATAAAACGTTGATTCCTCAGCTTCTTGATGCATTGCGGAGGGAAGGTGCAGACGATATTCTCGTTGTTGCTGGGGGTGTGATACCACACCAGGATTACGATGCCCTTTATGCTGCCGGAGTAAAGCACATTTTCGGACCCGGTACAAATATTGTGCAGGCAGCAAAGCAAGTTCTTGCCGATATAGAAGAAGCACAAACACTGTATCACAATCCATAGCATCAGAGTATGCACCATACCTTATCTCTGGCTTCCTGGAATTGCGCTATTGTGCTTATACCGTTCTTTTGTGCTCTAGCATCGAGCCTTTCTGCACAGCTGCGCATCAAAGCTGTTGGAGATGTACTGCTCGGCTCATACACTCCTCAGATGTACATTCCTCCAAACAACGGTCGTATCTTCGCTGATTCAATTGGCGCATATCTGCACGGCGCAGACATCACATTTGGTAACTTTGAAGCAGCGTTTGTACGAGAAGGCATGAAGCCACAGAAGTGTAGCGAAGCATCGCGCCGCAAAGGTGTATGCTTTGAATTTGGTGTGCCACTTACCCTAGCACCAGCGCTCAAACACCTCCACTTTACTGTTATGAGCGTCGATAACAACCATGCCGATGATTATGGCACAGAAGCTGCTCAACTCACGCTACAAACTCTTCGGTCTTACGGCATTGAGCCTGCTCCTAAACGTGGGCTTGCAGAACTTCTCATACGCAACAAGCGTTGTGCAGTCATTGCTTTCGGCTTCTCACAAACTTCGTATCATATCGCGGATATTGCAACCGTACAGCGCGTCGTTCATGATGCAAAAAAGCACTACGACCGCATTATTGTTTCTTTTCACGGTGGTGCCGAAGGAAAAAATGCAACGCATACAAAAAACAAGACAGAGGTGTTTTGTGGCGAAAATAGGGGCAATGTCGTACGGTTCGCTCATGCAGCTATTGATGCAGGAGCAGACCTCGTACTAGGGCATGGTCCTCATGTTCTGCGTGCGTTGGAAATCTATAATGACCGCTTCATTGCATATTCTCTGGGCAATTTCTTAACCTACGGCAATATCAACATTAAGGGAATAAGCGGCGTCGCATGTATCCTCGATGTTACCATTGATGAGCATTCAGGACGGTTTCTTAGCGGAAAAGTTATTCCTGTTGTACAGATGCCTCCCGGCATTCCCACATATGACCACAATAAACAAGCGATCCACATGCTGAATGAGCTTATTCGACAGGACTTTCCGCACACACCCTTACGCGTTGACGAAGATGGAACTATCCGTACAGCATTCTAAGAATAGAACCACTCGTTGCAGTGTTACATCAATACTCCTAAGTTTCTATACTTACTACAACGTCCACGGAACACACACTTTATTTGCTGCAATGAATCAAGATTTTCTTTCGTCTATACGCTTGGATAGCAGGTACATATGTTGCTCTCCAGTATAGGCTTATCTCTTAAGACTGGTAAACGCACGACATCCTAGTATAGCAACCATGAGCACGAGTGAACATTTCTATTCTCATTCAGCCTCTACTGCTGAACAACACTCTTCGCATGTACCGCTGGCGACATCGTCCGCTTCGATACCAGCAACTGCACGCACGACATCCAGACAGAATGGAGCGTCATACTATCCTGCACGAGTACCAAGTATTCTATCGCCTGAGACAATTCATGTTTCTACCGAGATCCACTCTTTGCGAAGAGCCACAACCCCGAAGTGGCTACAAAAAACATCGCTTGTTATCTTGGCAATTCTAGGCGTTCTCATACTCTTTCTGATATTTGTACCTTGGCAACAAAACATTACGGGTAGTGGCAGAGTAACATCATTTGTTCCGGGTGTACGCCCCCAAACCATCGATGCCCAAATCACCGGGCGCATTGTACGCTGGTTTGTCAATGAGGGGAAAGTTGTCAAAGCGGGTGATACTATCGCGATTTTACAAGACTTAAACGTCAACTTCATGGACAATGAGTTTCTCGAAAAAATTGAGCGTGTTCGTGAGCGGACAGTGCAAGCGCAGGAAATGGCTGTCCAAGCAGCTCGCCAGCGGACAATTCAGGCTGAACAGCGTGAATTAGCAGCAAAAGCTGCATTAGAAAATGCTAAGATTGAAATTCAAACTGCGCGCATCCGTTTGAAACGTGCTGAAGACCTCACGAAAGAAGGGCTTGCTGCACAACGTGAGCTTGAAACTGCAATTCTCAACTTCCAGAAAGCTCAAGCCGACTCTATCCGTAGCGAAACCGCTCTCGAATCTGCTCGGCGTGATGTACAAGCTGCAAAGAACGAAGAAAGCCGTATCATCCAACAAGCAGACGCCATCATTGCAGAAGCTGAATTGCGCCTCGAAAATGCTCGCCGGCGTGGCGGTGCAAGTATCATTACAGCCCCAATTGACGGCTTTATTGTTCGCATTGCTGCTGTCGGCGCTGGGCAAACAGTGAAGGAGGGAGAAATGCTCGCAATGATTGTCCCAACAGCCGGAGCACGAGACCAAGCTGTTGAAGCCTTCATCAGCAGCCGCGACGCTGCAATTGTTGATATCGGTCGTCCTGTACGCATCCAGTTTTCAGGCTTTCCTGCATTTGTGTTTAATCCGGGGTGGGATAACTTCACAATTAATACCTTTGGTGGTAAGGTAGCCGTTGTAGACGCCGTTGACGACGGAAGTGGATACTACCGTGTTTTGATTGTCCCAGACTCTACACAAAAACAAGGCACATGGCCGTCATCGCAATATCTTCGTCAGGGCACACCCTGCACTGCGTGGATTCTACTTGACGAAGTCCCTGTCGGGTTTGAAATTTGGCGTCAGCTTAACGGCTTTCCACCTGTTCTGCCACACAAGCCCGCGGCTAGTAGCGGCAAAGCTAATACGAGTAGTGATAGCAAGAAAAAGTAACACAGCAGTCTGTGCTCTTTCACATATACGTACACGCTATACCCATGCATCACCTAGGACCTATGCCCTGTGCTCTCATGCGCTTACTCACCCTGTCGTGCACTTCATAAGTTACCGAATAATCAAGCAGTTCACATGTTGCGTATGAACTACCATGCTTATGCCTGTTTTCAGATAGCTTGTCTATTGTTGAGCACAACGGTCTTCTCGCTGCCAGTACTATCAGCTTCAACTCCCGATACACTTACTCTTCGACAATTTCTACGCAGTGTTCTCGACACCCACCCTTTACTGCAGTCTGCAGCATTTGAGCGCAATATCGCCGATGCAGAACTACAGAATGCGCTGGGAAGCTTCGACCCTGTTATTCGTGCTGGATATGACCTCAAATACGAAGGGTCGCAAGCTACTCCAGATAAGATTAACCATCTCGTTGCTGATGTTGAACTTCCTTTGAATACACTCTTCGGTCCGAAGCTTTTTGCTGGGTTTGCACGTGGCATTGGCACAAGCCTTAATCCCGAATTCCGCACACCAAGCGTCGGTCAAACATTTCTTGGATTTTCCGTGCCGCTGTGGAGTGGTGTTGCAACAGATCGGCGGCGGACAAATCTGGAAAAAGCTCGTCTTCGTCCTCTTCTTGCTGATGCAAATCAACGGCTTGAACAGAACAACCTACTGCGTGCCGCTGCATTACAATACTGGACGTGGTCTGAAGCACTGGAGCAATTACACATTGCTGAACAAGTATTGATGATAGCCGTACAGCGGGCAGAATTTATTGCATCGCGTGCTCGGCGCGGCGAGGTAGCAGCACTCGACAGCGTCGAGGCAATGCAAGAAGTCGAACGGCGTAGAGGCGATGTCTACCGCGCACGGCGCTTTTTAGAACAAGCATCTATCGACGCTTCTATCTTTTTCTGGACGGAAGCCGGACTTCCTCGCCCGCTCACACAGTTTCCTCAGCGTTTGCCTGAACTTCCTCGGCTAGATTCTACACAGGTATTGCTCGACCGCGTTAGGGCAATGACACTTCGCCCAGAAATGCAGCGTTTAGACTTTAACCAGCAATCAACTGTGCTCGATCTCAATCTTGCTCAAGAAGGACAGAAACCCTTTATTGAAGCCAAAACCCAATGGATGTATTATCCTGAGAGCAACATAGCAGATAACTTCAAACTTGGGTTGAATTTTCATCTTCCCGTTTTTTTTCGCTCTGCACAAGCACAAACAGACCTTTTGAGCATTTCGCTGGAACGTATCCGCCTGCAGACAGCACAAACATCTCGGGTTATTACCGCAGATATAGATAATGCTATATCAGCTTTGCAGCGGGCTGCAGAGCGTGTAGAAGCAGCAGAAAAGGAAGCTAATTATGCAGTACGCATGGAAGAAGGCGAACGCAAGCGCTTTCTTGCTGGAGAGACAGCTCTTCTTATTGTGAATTTGCGTGAGCGTGCTACAGCTGAAGCCCGTGTACGGGTTGTCTCGGCAAAGGCTGATTACCTTCGTGCGTGGGTTTTCTATCACTGGGCTACAGGTGATATGCTTCGCCTTCTACAGTAGCAATTCCGACACGAGATTTTTTTGGTAAGTTCATAGCAAAAATGAATATTTGCACTTTGCGGCATTATGCATAGTAACTATGTATCGGAGATATTCTCTCTCTTCCACACTACCATGTTCTACTGTTCTAAGTACGAATTGCACATCTGGGGATAGCGCAAACAGCTCAGCGACAGTCCGATGACGTTTCGATAACGACAAGAGGCAGATCACGTATTATGAGAGGGCTTACGTTCGCAACAAAATTCGCTTTGACTCTGAGCGCTACGGCACTGTTGTCAGTAGGAGCTATCGGATACTGGTTATCATCCATTAGCCTCGACGCCTTGACACAAAACGCTCGAACCTTTTACGACGTTGTCGCACACGATGTCAAATCACGCCTTCAGGAAAAAACCGAAGCAACAACGAGGCTTCTCTTCACTGCACAAAGTATTCTCGCAGATCCAGAGCTTTCAACACAAACGGCATACAAATTTATCTCCGATGCCCTCAACCGCGACAACACGAATGCATTGGGGGTGTACGATATTGAAGGTAACTTTGTTGACGCCTTTGCAAAGCCCGGAAGAGATAACCTACCACGCCAGCTACCCCGGAGTCTTGTAGATTCACTGCATACAGTGCCTGAAAAAGTCCTCATATGGCATACAACATGGAACGCAGAAAGCCGAACACCAATCATTCCTATCGCCACAGGGTACACGCGAGGCGATGGCTCTCGCGGGATTCTTGCGTGTGCTCTTGATGGTGATGAGTTGTCAGTATTTATTACACGCGCATCTCAAGAATCCTTTTCGGGTCGTTCTGATAGAATGTACATCGTTGATGACTCACTGCGGTTGCTCGCTTCCTACGACACTGTAGCACTACGTAAGCAACTACCTCTCATCGGAAAAGGCATTTTTAAGGAGATTACGGATGTTAGCCAAATCTCTTTCAACCGCGATGCTGTTGCGTCAAAGGAATATATTGGTCTTGGTGGTGAAGAGATGGTTGGAACTTACATCTCTATTCCCGAGCTTCAGTCGGCGCTTGTTATCGAGCAGCCGGCATCGTTCGTCTATCGTTCTGTCTATGAAATGCGGCAGAGCGTTATCTTTGGGCTTATCGCCGTTGGGACAGCAGCAATTGTCATTAGCCTTGCAGTTGCACGTCAGTTGAGCCGCCCTATTAATCAGCTTTTAGAAGCGTCAAAGCGCATTGCACGGCAGGATTTCGCTTATCGTCTCGATGAGTCACGCAATGACGAGTTTGGAATTCTGTTCCGAAGCAGTAATCACGTAGCAGCAGAGCTTGCACGATATCAACAAATGAATCTAAACCAAATTGTTGGTACACGCAACAAGCTCGAAAGCGTTGTGCGCCAAGCAAGCGATGGTTTCATCGTGATAGAACCAAATCACGCTATTTTCGTTATGAACGACGTATTTGCTCGATGGTTTGGTGTTGATTCGCGTGCCGTAGAGGGACGCTCCTTTTTGGAAGCTCTACCTAACGACAATCTCAAGCAAATTATCCTAGAAGCATTTACAAGCCCCGAACCACAAATCCCTGCACAGTTTTCACTGCAACTTATTGGGGAAGTGAATGAAACCATTGTCAAAGGAACATTTGCTCGCGTAATGAGCGACAATCAACTCACGGCTGTCATGGGCGTATTGCGCGATGTAACGCGAGAAGTTGCTATTGATAGAATGAAAACAGAGCTTGTGTCTGTTGTTGCTCATGAACTACGCTCTCCACTGAATACTATTCGCGGCTTCAGTGAGCTGATTGCAAAAGGGCTCGACGAAGAAGAAACAAAGGAATTCGCAAGTATTATTTCTACCGAAGCTGACCGACTCAACAGTGTCATCACCAAGTTTCTTGACCTCAACCGCATAGAATCAGGAAGAACCGATATTCATAAAGTACCGTTCCGCCTCCACGAGGTTGTGCAGAAAGTTATCAAGGTCAACATGCCTCTTGCAGAAGCCAAACATATGACTGTGGAGCTTGATATACCCCATTCTACGACTCCCATTCTCGGAGATCCAGAACTGATTGGGCAAGTTGTACTAAATTTGTTTTCTAATGCTGTCAAGTACTCCGACCCTGCAAAAACTATTCGAGTCGCTATCGAAGAAGGTGTTACAGAAATGCGCGTGAGCGTCCAAGACCAAGGATACGGCATTTCTGAATCTGCAAAAGAAAAATTGTTTACCAAATTCTTCCGTGCGACAGACGATGCCCGTGTGAGCCAACACGTTGGGACAGGACTTGGGCTTGCATTTATCAAAGAAATCGTAGAAAAGCATGGTGGCACAATGGGCGTCGAGAGCCAGCTTAATATCGGTTCAACCTTCTGGTTTACACTGCCGAAATAACCCACTCTGTTACAGCACAGCTCTAGGCGAAAAATTCTTGACATTCACTCACTCTAGCCTGTACGACACTATCGTTTCCAGATTATTACACTCTTGTTGCCCCTATGATACAGTACGAACCCGTTATCGGACTAGAAGTTCATGCTCAGCTTCTCACCAAAAGTAAAATCTTCTGCGCCGACCCTACGACGTTTGGCGACCCCCCTAATACCAACATATCGCCCGTTTCTCTTGGGCATCCCGGGGTACTCCCCGTTCTTAACAAGCAGGCTGTAGAGTACACATTACGGATGGGTTTGGCTACACATTGTGTTATTCGCCCAGTATCGCTCTTTGCTCGCAAGCATTACTTCTATCCAGATTTACCCAAAGGCTACCAAATTTCGCAGTATGACGAGCCACTTTGCTATAATGGTTGGATAGAAATTGAGCTTGACCCCAAAGGCGACGCCTCACAAACAAAGCGTATTGGCATCACGCGTATTCATCTGGAGGAAGATGCTGGCAAATCTATCCACGATCTCGATATCGACACGCTCGTTGACTTGAACCGTGCAGGTGTTCCGCTTATCGAGATTGTTAGTGAGCCAGACATCCACTCTGCACAAGAAGCAGTAGCCTACCTTTCACAAATTCGCCAAATCCTACTATACCTCGGAATTTGTGATGGGAATATGGAAGAAGGTTCTTTGCGCTGCGACGCTAATATCTCCGTTCGACCGCGTGGCACAACAATCTTTGGCACGAAGACCGAAGTGAAAAACATGAATAGTTTCCGTAATGTAGAAAAGGCTATCGAATACGAAATTCAGCGTCAGATTGATATTCTTGAATCCGGCGGAACTATCGTGCAAGAAACGCGGGGCTGGGATGCAAACTCGCAAACAACGAAACCGCAGCGCAGCAAAGAACAAGCCCATGACTACCGCTACTTTCCAGAACCAGACCTTCCACCGATTCGCGTTAGTCAGCAATGGCTCGATAGTATTCGTGCTACCCTACCAGAGCTTGCTCTTGATCGTAAGCGCCGCTTTGTTCGAGATTTTGGTCTCCCTGGCTATGATGCAAGTGTTCTTACCCAAGAACAAGATATAGCGCAGTTCTTTGAAGATACCTGTTCCTATCTTCGGGAACAGACAAAAGAGCGTTTCAAGTTGGTGAGTAACTGGATTATGACTGAGGTTCTGCGGATCCTAAGTGAGCGCAAAATTAGTATTCGAGAGCTTAATCTTGCCCCACAGCATGTTGCAGAACTCATTGAACTATTTGCTAGCGAAGTCATTAGCTCGAAAGTAGCCAAAGAGATTTTCCCCGATGTGCTTCAGGGGAAATCGCCAAAACAGATTGTCGAAGATAAGGGCTTGGCGCAAGTCTCAGATACATCCTTTATCCTCGATATTGTCGAGCGCATTCTTCACAACAATCCCGACGAAGTTCAGCGCTACCGTGGTGGGAAAACGAATCTCCTTGGTTTCTTCGTTGGTCAAGCGCTCAAAGAAACGAAAGGAAAAGCGAATCCTAAGGTGGTAACACAAATCCTACAAGAACGCCTTAATGCCTAGGGTCAGGATAATTTGCTTACGTTCTTCGTATAACTCTTTTGCCTTCTGTGTCTGACTGTCCGCAGCACAGGAGTAAGCAGTCCGCTATACACTTCTTTGTATCTACGTCCACTAGCACCATGTGTGCATTGATTACATGCGAGAAAATTGCTATATTGCTAGCCTTTTCATCTACGTAGCGTTATTGCTTCGCGTTACGTATTGAGTAGAACTAGTGGCGTGCAGCCCGAGCAGAAGCTTCGTGCTTCTAGCACATAATTCACAAGATACCGACGCTTCATAGTACTTTCAGTTATGCTCAAGCTTATCGAAAAAATCTTTGGAAGCAAGCACGATAAAGACATCAAGCGTATGCTTCCCATCGTTGATGAAATCAACGAACTGTACGCTCAGTACAATGCTCTCTCGGATGAGGAGCTTCGCCACAAAACAACCGAATTTCGAGCACTTCTAGCAGAACGCACAAAGGAATTTCAAGCAGAGATTGCAGAATTGCGCGAAAAACTCAAGAGTGCTGAACTGTCTGGCGAGGAAATCAATGAGATTCATGAGCAAATCCAACGCCTCGAAGACGAAGAATACGAAACGATTCAAGAAACACTCGACGAACTTCTTCCGCAAGCCTTCGCCGTAGTAAAGCAAGCAACAAAGCGTCTTATGGGACATAGGTACACTGTCGTGGGGCGCGAAGTAACGTGGGATATGATTCCATATGACGTACAGCTGATGGGGGGCATTGTCCTGCATGAGGGGAAAATTGCAGAAATGGCAACCGGTGAGGGGAAAACATTAGTTGCTGTTGCTCCAATGTACCTCAACGCTTTGCCTCAACGAGGTGTTCACCTTGTTACCGTGAATGATTACCTTGCTCGACGCGACCGTGAATGGATGCTTCCAGTGTTTGAGTTTCTTGGCATCACCACTGGCTGCATCACCTCGGATATGGATGCAGAAGAACGTCAAAAGCAGTATAGTTGTGACATCACCTACGGCACGAACAACGAGTTTGGCTTCGACTATCTACGGGACAACATGGTGAGTAACGTAGAAGACATGGTTCAGCGCTCGCATAACTTTGCTATTGTAGACGAAGTCGACTCTGTGCTTATCGATGAAGCTCGGACACCACTGATTATTTCTGGACCTGTCCACCAAGCAGACCATCGCTACGAGGAGATGAATCCTGCTATTCGCCGTCTTGTAGAAGCTCAAACACGTCTGGTTGCCAAGATTGTCAGCGACGCTGAACGCCTCCTACAGCCAACCGGCGACAGCAAGAAAGATAAAGACAATCGCATTCAAGCTGGTATTGCTCTCTTGCGCGCCCACAGAGGTATGCCTAAAAACAAAAAGCTCATGAAGCTATTCGCTACACCGGAAAACCTAAAACTTATGCGTGATACTGAGCTTGAATATCTCCGCGACCAAGGCACACGCATGAGCGAGATTGATGAGGAACTGTACTATGCAATTGATGAACGGCAGCACCAAATTGACCTCACAGAAAAAGGTCGCGAATTTCTTAGTTCCTCTCATGCGGATAAAGAGCTATTTGTGATTCCCGATGTAGCTGCTGAAATGAGTGCTATTGAAGGAGATACTTCTCTTGACCCTCTCGAAAAGCAACGCCGCAAAGATGAAGTTATGCGTCTGTATGCCGAACGCAGTGATAGAATTCACACCGTTACTCAGCTCCTACGAGCATATTCACTCTATGAAAAGGATGTTGAATACGTTGTTGATGGTGGCAAAGTCAAAATTGTTGATGAATTTACAGGGCGCATCCTCGAAGGGCGGCGGTACTCCGATGGATTACATCAAGCCATTGAAGCAAAAGAAGGCGTTGATGTCGAGCGCGACACTCAAACGCTTGCAACTATTACCCTACAAAACTACTTCCGTATCTATCGCAAGCTTGCAGGAATGACAGGTACAGCTGAGACAGAAGCTGGAGAATTCTACGAAATTTACAAGCTTGATGTGTGCGTTATTCCTACAAATAAACCTGTTATCCGTCAGGATTTGAACGACCTCATCTACCGTACAAAGCGCGAGAAGTATAATGCTGTCATCGAGGAAATCAAGCGCGAAATTGAGAAGGGACGCGCTGTGCTCGTAGGGACAACGAGCGTAGAAGTATCGGAATTACTCAGTAAAATGCTGGTACGCGAGAAAATCAAGCATAATGTGCTAAACGCAAAGCAACATCAACGGGAAGCAGAAATTGTTGCTGAAGCAGGACAACCCCGCGCTGTTACTATAGCTACGAACATGGCAGGTCGTGGTACCGATATTAAGCTTCACCCTTCGGTACGAGATGCAGGAGGTCTTGCTATTATTGGCACAGAGCGCCACGAGGCACGGCGCATTGACCGACAGCTCCGCGGTCGTGCCGGAAGACAAGGCGACCCAGGCTCGTCGCGATTTTTCCTGTCGCTCGAAGATGACCTAATGCGGCTGTTTGGTGGGGAGCGTATCGCAAAGGTTATGCAGTTTCTCAAAGTTCCTGAAGGCGAACCCATCGAGCACGATCAAGTAACAAAATCTGTTGAGCGTGCACAAAAGAAAGTCGAAGAAAACAACTTCGCTATTCGCAAGCGCTTGCTCGAATATGACAACGTCATGAATCAACAGCGCGAAGTCATTTATAGCCGCCGACGCCATGCTCTTATGGGAGAACGATTAAAAGGTGAAATTATGGACTACGTGCGTGAGTTTGCTGAGAATCTGTATGACGCCTGCCACGAAGAATGCGACACCGAACGCTTCCGCGAAGAGCTGCGTACAACACTATTATGTGACATGTCGATAACACAAGAAGAATTCAAAAGCATGGTGCGAGAGGAATGTGTGCAGCGTGTCCTGAGTATTGCAGAAGAATTTTACACGCGCAAAGAGCGCACATTTGGTTCTGAATTCATGGCAGAACTGGAGCGCGTTGCTATTCTCCAAACAATTGATGAGAAGTGGCGCGAACACCTGCGTGTTATGGATGAGCTTAAAGAGGGTATTCACCTGCGTGCATATGGACAGAAAGACCCCCTTCTAGAGTACAAGAGCGAAGCGTACAGGCTTTTTGTAGAGCTTATTACAGACATAAATCGCCAAGCAGCAAGTTTTGCATTTCGGTACTTTCCTCCCGTCACACCCGAACAGCTTCGCCAGATGCAACAGCCAGCTATATATGATACGGTGAACTCACAACCGCACAGTCTTATGCCTCGTGCATCAGCTACCAACAAAGCTCGTATGAAGCTTTCCCGACCTTCCGCTGAACAATACACTTATGCAGGCGCTCATGCTGCTGAGGCAGTAGCATCGCATATCGCTCAGGGTAATGGGACTCGCACTGCATCTAGAACTATTGTCCACACAAAGCCTAAAATTGGGCGCAATGACCCCTGTCCACTAGACCCCACCAAAAAGTTCAAGAAATGCTGTGGTGCAACCGGTGCAACACATTGCTTGAAGCAATCATAGAGCATACGAACATCAATTGAGCGTGGAATAACAGCCCTGCGCACGTTTCTATGCGCGGGGCACAATATCTATACGCGGAATGGTTATGCTGTTCCAACTTCCTGTATAAATCGCTTGCCGAATTGCCTGATTTTCCCTAGATTACGCCAACTTACCGCACAACAACATCCTCTATTATGCCGAAACTATTTCTTCTACTCTGAGCATCTCACATTCTGCAACGTATGGCATTCACACATTTTCAACGCCTCTTTTCTCGCTCTTCTGGTATCCTTGCACATATCACATCTCTTCCTTGCCGATTCGGTATCGGTGATATGGGTCCATCGGCATATCAATTTGTGGATTTCCTTCACGCAGCACGACAGCGTCTCTGGCAAGTTCTCCCTCTAACTCCTACAGGTTATGGCAACAGTCCCTACTACTCGTATTCCGCTATGGCAGGAAACTTTCTGCTTATCAGCCCTGACATGCTCAAGCAGCAAGGATACTTATCCGATGACGATATCGCCTCTATTCCCTCATTTCCTGATCAGCGTGTTGATTTCGCCCGTGTTATTCCCTACAAAATGAGCCTATTGGAAAAGGCGTTTACACACTTCACCCAACGTGCATCATCTACCGATAAAGCAGAATTTGAGCGCTTCTGCGCGGAAAACTCTTCATGGCTACCTGACTTTGCTCTATTTGTTGCACTGAAAAATGGCAAGTATCATGGCGAGCCATGGAACACATGGAGTAAGGCTGACCGCATGCGCGAGCCAAACGCAATGAATGCAGCACGCAAGCAATACGCTCATTTAATTGAGCTCCATACCTTTCTACAGTATGAATTTAGGAAACAGTGGAAAGCTCTGCGAAGCTATGCAAATAGCAAAGGGATAGCTCTTGTTGGCGATATTCCTATCTTCGTCGCCTACGACTCTGCCGATGTATGGTCGAGAAAGAAAGAGTTTCGACTTGATGCCAACGGTCTTCCAACACACGTTGCAGGAGTTCCTCCAGATTACTTTTCTGCAACAGGTCAGCTTTGGGGCAACCCTCACTACAACTGGGAACATATGGAACACGATAACTTCTCGTGGTGGAGCAACCGATTTCATCAATGCTTTGAGCTATACGACATTGTGCGGATTGACCACTTTCGTGGCTTTCAAGCATTTTGGGAAGTACCATACGGTATGCCAAATGCTATGAAAGGCAAGTGGGTGCTAGCCCCGGGGCGCAAGCTATTCCAAACAATGAAGGAACGCTTTGGAGATTTGCCTGTTATTGCCGAAGACTTGGGCTTAATTACTCCAGAGGTAACGGCTCTACGCAAGGAGTTTGGTATGCCCGGTATGAAGATTTTACAGTTTGGCTATGAAAGTGGCGACCCAACTGACCCCTTTCTACCCCATAATTACGAGCCCGATTGTGTTACCTACACAGGCACACACGATAATGATACAACGCTCGGTTGGTTTCGCTCTTGCACACACGAACGAAAGCGCAATGTTCTAGAGTACTTGCGCGCTTCTAACGAGCATGAAGTTGTATGGGAAATGATCCGTGCTGCCTACTTTTCTACAGCAATGTACGCGATTATTCCACTACAGGACATTCTTTGCCTTGATACAGAGCATCGTATGAACTTCCCCGGCAAAGCTGATGGCAATTGGGAATATCGCCTACTTCCACACCAGCTTGAGGAAACGCATGCCAGCACACTAGCAAAACTTGCGCGACTGAGCAACCGTCTGGAGCCTGTAGAAAAGCAACCCATTACTCTCGAATCCACGCTCTGATAGCACACTGTTCGAACACACTCTTACGCTCATATCACCGACTGTAACTCTATGTCCACGAGCGTCCTTATCATTGACGATAACAAGCACATTCGCACACAAATTAATCTCGTCCTCAAGTTGGAAGGATATAAAACCTTCATGGCTTCCAACGGTCTAGAGGGCATACAAATAGCACAGGAAGCTCGACCAGATCTTATAATCTGCGATATTATGATGCCGGGGATTGATGGTTATGCTGTACTTAATGCACTGCGCTCTCATCCCGGAACTGCTGATATTCCATTTCTATTTCTCTCAGCAAAAGCTGAGAAGCATGACATTCGCCAAGGAATGAACTTAGGTGCCGATGACTATCTCTGGAAACCATTTAGTACCGAAGACCTGCTCAAAGCTATCAAAGCCCGATTAGAGCGACATGAGGTTACAAGAAAGCTCCTCTCCCAAAAACTCGAAAAACAATCTCTGTTATCCACCATCTCTATCCCACGCGACAAGTTTCTCTCTCTGATGACACACGACCTCAAGAGCGCTTTTACTGGTGTTATTGGTCTATCGGAGCTGATGAATTCACGGTATGGGGATATGTCGAACGCAGACTTCGTTGAAGCCCTCCGCCTTATGAATGAAGCTGTACAATCTACCTACGGACTGCTGGAATCGTTTTTGGAATGGTCGCGCCTGCAGATTGGTGGCATGGCTGCATCCCCTTCTACTATCGATATATACCAGATTACTCAGCGCGTTATATCTCTGCTGCGCGCAAATGCT
>JANWZB010000239.1 GCA_025055035.1 Candidatus Kapaibacterium sp. | reverse complement strand
TGGAAGCCGAACGGTTCATCCCCGCGTGTGCGGGGAATACAGGGGCTTTCGCCGGGCTCGAGGGTTGGGGGGCGGTTCATCCCCGCGTGTGCGGGGAATACTCTCGAGGCCGCCCGTACCCCGGCATAGGTCACGGTTCATCCCCGCGTGTGCGGGGAATACGGTAGCGCCGTCCTGCCTCTTCAATCACCTCCTCGGTTCATCCCCGCGTGTGCGGGGAATACACGACAAGGTGGGCGTCACGCTCATCACCCACCGGTTCATCCCCGCGTGTGCGGGGAATACCCCAGGGCCTCCCCGTTCAGCAGGTGCAGCGCCGGTTCATCCCCGCGTGTGCGGGGAATACAAGCGGCGGCGCAGGGTGATGGCCAGGTCTTCCGGTTCATCCCCGCGTGTGCGGGGAATACGCCCGCATCATCAAAACGCACTACCCCGAGGACGGTTCATCCCCGCGTGTGCGGGGAATACGGGCCTATTCGTCCGCCCCGTGTTCGTGGCGGCGGTTCATCCCCGCGTGTGCGGGGAATACCCTGGATTTCAGTCAGGTGGCCGAGCGCCTTGCGGTTCATCCCCGCGTGTGCGGGGAATACGGTGGCGGATGGGGCCAGCATGAACCCCTCGAGCGGTTCATCCCCGCGTGTGCGGGGAATACGGTTGCGCTGCCGTCCCATCCCGGCGGACAGGCGGTTCATCCCCGCGTGTGCGGGGAATACGCCTTCGTGCAGGGTCAGGCGGCGGATGATGGCGGTTCATCCCCGCGTGTGCGGGGAATAC
>JANWZB010000238.1 GCA_025055035.1 Candidatus Kapaibacterium sp. | reverse complement strand
TAGCGGGCATGGGCGCTTGTTTTTCCAGACTACGATTGATTGGCAAAAGCACCCCGACCCTCCCTTAAGGCGATGAGAGCCGGTTCATCCCCGCGTGTGTGGGGAATACGTCCACCGGGTAGCCCAGAATCCGCACCACCAGCGGTTCATCCCCGCGTGTGCGGGGAATACGTCGCTACGAAGAGCTGGTACGGTTGAACCGGCGGTTCATCCCCGCGTGTGCGGGGAATACGTTCGGCGTGAGCGGCATGGGTTTGGCGATGGCGGTTCATCCCCGCGTGTGCGGGGAATACTCTTTCCCAGGCCCGACGCTTCAACGTGTTGGCGGTTCATCCCCGCGTGTGCGGGGAATACGCCAAGTTTAGAGTTTTTCCCTTTGGGGGAAACGGTTCATCCCCGCGTGTGCGGGGAATACCCGGGCGGGAGCGGGGAGGGCCACCGGGCCCGCGGTTCATCCCCGCGTGTGCGGGGAATACGTCCTTCCTTTTGGCATTTATGAGAAAAGCATCGGTTCATCCCCGCGTGTGCGGGGAATACGATTGTGGCCTGGCCTTGACCGCTGCCCCGGTCGGTTCATCCCCGCGTGTGCGGGGAATACACAGTTGGCGGCAAGCCCTGCCTGGCCCTGGCCGGTTCATCCCCGCGTGTGCGGGGAATACGATGGTGAGTTGTTTCTGCGATATATGTTCTGTCGGTTCATCCCCGCGTGTGCGGGGAATACACCATTGGCTGCATGACGGCTTCGATCGCGGGCGGTTCATCCCCGCGTGTGCGGGGAATACGGTTGCGCCCTCGAGGACGCTGTGAGGCCGTTCGGTTCATCCCCGCGTGTGCGGGGAATACTCCCTCGCACTCGTCGCATGCTTCAACGTGCTCGGTTCATCC
>JANWZB010000237.1 GCA_025055035.1 Candidatus Kapaibacterium sp. | reverse complement strand
CTGCTGGTGTATGGCGCAAAGAAGCTATCTATGATGCAGGAAACTGTCAGTATGACACTATCACGGAGGATACAGACCTCAGCTATCGTGCACAATTGCGCGGATGGAAATTTATTTATCTGAAGGATGTAACGTCGCCAGCAGAGCTTCCGGCTGAAATCAATGCTTTCAAGGCGCAGCAGTTTCGCTGGACGAAAGGTACTATCGAGGTTGCTAAGAAAATGCTTCCACAAGTATGGCGTGCAGACTTGCCGCTGCGTGTTAAGATTCAGTCAAGTTTTCATCTCGGTGCAAATATTGTCTTTCCGTTTATTGTATTTGTTGCTTTGCTGAATGTACCACTCGTTGTTATCAAAAATGTTATGCCCCAATACGAGTGGTACTTCGACATTATGAGCGTGTTCACCCTGGCATCGGTGAGCACGTTCACGTTTTACACTGTCGCGCAGTACACAATTCACCGAGAGGATTGGCACCAGCGTATTATGTTGTTCCCACTTTTTATGGCAGGAAGCATGGGCCTAGCCATTAACAATACCCGTGCTGTTCTAGAGGCAATATTCAACAAAAAGAGCGAGTTTGTACGTACACCGAAGTTCAAGGTAGAGAAAGTAGGTGATTCGTGGCAATCGAACAAGTATAAGGCCAGAAGCGTTGACCGTACGGTATTTATTGAACTCGCTTTTGCACTGTACTTTTTTGTTGGCATGTGTATCTCTTTCTATTGCATGGAATTTGCTGCAATACCGTTTCAGGCAATGTTCTTCTGTGGTTTTGCTGTGATTGGTGGCTTGTCGGTACGCCACGCGAAAGTTCGCTAGATGTGGCAACTGCTGAGCATGCCACATGATAGACTAGTACGCACAAGGCGTACAATGCCTCGCTGGGCTATACGTCATGCACTACGCGCAGCGAGGCATTTCTGTGTATGTCAATGTGTATGTCAAGATATGTCGTGCTACATAGATTATTGCAGCGCAGGGTAGTAGCATTCGCTGTGCATGTGGTCGTGTATCTTTCCCAAGATTTTTACGTCAGAACGGATTGTATCTGCGAAAATCAAGCTCAGCGGCAGAGCGTAAACTACATTGTCAACAGTAAGGAGT
>JANWZB010000236.1 GCA_025055035.1 Candidatus Kapaibacterium sp. | reverse complement strand
ATTGGACATGTGAGAAATAATGACCATAAAGATAAGCTTCGTACTGCACTTCTGACATCGGCTGCCCGAAAAGCTGCTGCTACGTCGGATGGTATGGTAGGAAATATTGCCACATCGGTAGCTGGTGCCATACTACAAAGCCTTGTCAATGCGAAATTCTCTCGCTCACAGGAGCTTGAAGCTGATGACTATGGACTTCAATTTTTGCGTCGTCATGGCTACAGTCCCCGTGCGATGGCATCGGCTCTACAAAAACTAGCAAAACTTGCTGCTGGCAAGTCTAACTTCATACAGCAAATGTTTTCGACGCACCCTGAGCCTCGGCAGCGCGCTGAGCGCATGGTAAAAATACTGGCGAAAACAAGTGCCCCAAAGCGCTGATAAGGCAGGAAATTCACTGTATCTTCTGGCAGAATATCGCATATTTAGGGTGCGCAAGTGTAACAGCGTTCTAAGAAGATAGGAGGTCTGGTGTGGGTAAGCGTTTACATCGAGGAGAAGTGTGGTTTCTGCGCCTGTGCGAGGATGACACGCCCTCTCTAGGGCTTGTTGTGAGTCGAGAGGATGAAGACGGTATTATGCCGATGGTTGCTGTTGTCCCGTATGAGCCGCGCGAGGCTGCAACAGAGTTTGATGCTCCCGTATCAACGCGATTTATTGGCGAGGGAGTATTTAATGTACAGAGATTAACCGCTGTACGCCCTGAGCAATTCTTGCATCAGCTTGGTGTCGTGCTACCAGCAGATATGGATGAGGTAGAACGATGCCTCTACCGCTGGCTTGATTTATAAATGCTTGAACAGACGGTGTAAGTTTTTGAAAGATATGTACTATGAAACAGCGTAAAATTCGTGTTGAGGAAGCCTTAGAGTATCACGCTCAAGGGCGAAAAGGAAAACTTGAGGTTGTTCCAACAAAACCGTGCAATACGCAGTTTGAGCTGTCGCTTGCATACTCACCCGGTGTTGCAGAGCCATGCCGTGTTATTGCCAGTAATGAAGAAGCAGTCTATGAATATACAACGAAGGGAAATCTCGTTGCCGTAATTTCTAATGGTACAGCTGTGCTAGGACTCGGCAATATTGGTGCGTCAGCAAGTAAGCCCGTGATGGAAGGGAAAGGGGTGCTATTCAAAAAGTTTGCCGATAT
>JANWZB010000235.1 GCA_025055035.1 Candidatus Kapaibacterium sp. | reverse complement strand
CAATTTATGCGCTGCTGGTAAGAGGTATGTGCGGAAATCAATGAAAAGGTAATAGGTATGTCTCTTCTAGTAACGGAGCTTGTAACGGTACCGGAGTGTGAGGTAAGTGCTGATGCTCGCCTACGAACAGATATAGCGCAACCGGCACCAGTGCTTATGATTCTTCATGGTTTTAAGGCATTTGCTCGGTGGGGATTCTTTCCATATTTTGGAGAATATTTCGCTCGGCGAGGGTTCTTAACGCTAGTTGTGAATTTCTCGCTAAATGGCACGCCTCATCGTATGATCCCCGATAGTACAGACTGCGCCGAGCCAGAGCGTTTTGCACGCAATACTGTATCACAGGAAGTATGTGACGCTAGTGTACTTCTTGAGTTGATTTCTCAGCACTCACTCGGTACAGGAACGCGTTGGGGTGATGCCTTATCTCAATGGTGGAATGGAGACGTGTATATCGTAGCACATTCTCGTGGAGGCGCAGTAGCATGGGTGCTGGGCTATCATTTCGCGAACATAATACGGAAGATAGCAGCTCTCGGCACAGTGTCTCGGCTAGACCGATTTACCGAGCGTGCTAAACAAGAGTGGCGCAGCAAGGGGTATATGGAAGTTCGCAACGCTCGTACTGGTCAGGAGCTACGCATGGATAGAGCATACTTGGAAGATATTGTGCTCCACGCTGATAAACTTGAACCGCAAAAAACGATTGCACGTTTGTGCCCACCATCAGTACAAACAGACATACTGCTCGTGCATGGTGAGCAAGATATGACAGTTGCATTATCGGAAGCATATGAATTGTACGCTGTAGCCCAGCAGGCAGGTTGCAGAGTACAGCTTGTACAAATTCCTCATGTGGGGCATACGTTTGGTGTTACCCATCCCATGACTCTAGAACATGCACAGCAGTTGCCATTTCGGCATTTGTGCTCTGTTCTAGAAGCATTTTTCAGGGTGTAAAATTTAGGTTATGCGGTACAAGGAGGAAACATCGCTGTGTTGAACTGTTGTAAGAGCAAGTGGATAGTGCTACAGTGCTGCTTCTGCTGCATGTGCTGCTTGTGTACATCATGTGAGCTGATCGTGCTCAAAGAACGTCGTGTAGAAGCTGTGCATATTGCTCGCGACCAAACAAGCCCGCAAGGGGTGGTATATATTTTTAAAGCGGAACTTGATA
>JANWZB010000234.1 GCA_025055035.1 Candidatus Kapaibacterium sp. | reverse complement strand
AAGCAGTCTTCTCTACGGCATGGCACGCGGAGCATTTCATTACACAGTTCATCGCGCAACAATTGTTCTTCCGCACTTACCACAATCCTTCAACGGACTACGGATTGTTCAGATTTCCGACCTTCATATTGGAAGTTTTATTTCCCAAGCACCGCTCGAACAAGCATGGGAGATTATTCGGGCACAAAACCCCGATATTATTTTCTTCACTGGTGATTTAGTGAATAACTTTGCTGAAGAAATTGATTCTCATCTGTCTATACTCAAGCAGCTACACGCACCATATGGTGTATTCTCTGTCATTGGCAATCATGATTACGGGGATTATGTTCGCTGGGAAAGCGATGAAGCAAAGTGTAACAATTTTCAACGACTTCAAGCTCTTCAGCAAGATTGTGGTTGGCAGCTTTTGATGAATGACCATGCGATACTTGAGCGCAACGGCGACTATCTTGCAATTCTTGGTGTGGAGCACTGGGGCACTGCAATGAACTTTCCTAAGCGTGGCAATCTTGCACAGGCATACAAAGGCACAGAGCATGCTGCAGTCAAACTCCTTCTCTCGCATGACCCAAGCCACTGGGACGCTCAGATCCGACCGCACTTCCCAGATATTGATATAACGTTTTCTGGACATACACATGGAGCACAGTTTGGTATCGAAATTCCCGGTTTTCGATGGAGTCCCGCACAGTATGTATATAAGCAATGGGCAGGACTCTATCGGCAGGGAAAGCAATACTTGTATGTTAATCGCGGTCTAGGATTCATAGGCTATCCAGGACGCGTTGGCATTGCACCAGAAATTACCGTCGTAGAGCTTTTCAAAGCCTAGTCTATTGTTGTGCGCTCTTAAAGAAAAAATCATCTCCACCCACTTCCACATCTCCCTGCCTACCTGTAGTAGATTGTGTGTACCAGAAAATATACAATCCCATACAATAGTCATTGCTTTTGACTATGTGCTTTTGTAAATTGAGCCGCGCGTATCTGAAATTACCGCAGTGTCTTTGTGTACGCCTGAATGTGTGGTTATGTGTGTTCTTGTCTATCAGTACACCAGCTACCCAACACCACATTGGTTGATATGCGCCTGTGCCTAACAACGTACCGAGCTATCTGTCTTGTCGAACCCACACTCTGGGCAATAACTCCATGCTGCAAGCGCTTCAATTTTTGATCTTTCTTACAA
>JANWZB010000233.1 GCA_025055035.1 Candidatus Kapaibacterium sp. | reverse complement strand
ATTTGCAAACTGACACTCAAAGTCTATAATTTGACCATACCCGTTGCGCACTGCACGCCATACCGAAATAGCTTCAGGAATTGCGTGAACAATATCAGCATAGACGCCTTCTTCGGAGCGGGAAAGCGTATGTACAGAAGCAAGATGTTCCGCGAGAAGATTGACAGCAGAAACAAGTGGCTTCATGTCCGCCATTGTAGTTGCAGGAACTCGGTGGTGTACATCTCCCAGCACTAACTTTTCAAGACCTTCAGTAATTGGCTGTATTGCTTGGTGTTGTACTCTACGCGCCCATAGTACCGATATACCAAGAATACCCACTCCAGCACCGAAACCATACAGTATCATCATGACCGTGCGTTGAAATTCAGACGGCAGTGCTTCATACTGGCTGATAGCTCTGCGACGAGAGTACTCCTGGAGATGCTGTATTAGATGCACAAGTGTATCGGCAGCATTAACGTGCTTCCCCTTTGCAATCACATAAGCAGAAATCTTAATACCTTGCATACGACGCAGAGCGATAGCCTGACTTGCTTCAAGAATCTTTCCATCGAATGCACTATCAAGATACTTCAGTACCGACGCAGTTTCTGGTGTCAGCGGCTCTAGTAACAGGCGAAGTCTTTTTAGCGTTAAGGGTACTTCACCGACAGTACGAGCATAAAGCAATAAGTGTAATGAATCCCCAGTAATCAGGAAACTCCGGGCTCCTGTTTCCATACCAACGAATTGCCGCAATAGCTTGTCTGCCTCTTGTTGCACGCGCCTCGCATGGTTTTGGTTGTGGAGAGAAGTAGCTATTATTACACCACTTCGTTGATAAGCAAAGTATGCTACTGTACCCCACACAAAGAGCGCAGCACACATGCCAATAGCCAAGCGCTGTCCAAATGATAATGCCTTTGTCATGGTTGCTATTGTGCACTAGCAATCATCCTAGCGAATAATCTTTCCAAAACGGCTCAACCGTATTGTGGCAAACTTCTCAAGTATATTGGGTAAATTCGTTTCCCACGACCAATATACAATAAGCGGTGTCCCCACGACATCGTCCATAGGAATAAAGCCCCAATAACGACTATCCAAACTATTATCCCGATTATCCCCCATACCAAAGCAATAGTCTCGTTCAACAGTATAGCGGGTACTTGGAACACCATCAATCACAATTGTACCATTGCTGAGATTAACATCATGCCCTTCTCGACGAATGAAAATCTCCCACTGA
>JANWZB010000232.1 GCA_025055035.1 Candidatus Kapaibacterium sp. | reverse complement strand
GTTGCCAACAGGCACATATATGGTAGCGATTCAGGGACATCACGGGATTCTCGCTACTATACCATTCGTCAAACGGTAACTAAATGATAACTATAGGTACTCAAAATCTGGGCATAGGCTGTATGCTGGACATTAAGGGATGCAACAGTTGCAACTTTCTCGTTGCGCGTTCGTCTCTTGTGCAGGTCTGTTGTTTGTTATTGTTGTTGTATGTCCAATCCACGTATGCATATTCAGCCTCTTCTGTATGTTATTGCTATTGCCATCGTAGTAATGTTAGGAAGTACAAGTGGCTACTCTTATGCACAGGAGCAAGTAGTCTCGATGGGAATAGTTGAGGGCGTTGTGGTAGATAAGACAAGTGGTCAAGCTGTGGCATCTGCATCGGTACGTGTTGTTGGAACAAATCGAGGAACATACACAGCGAAGGACGGGACGTTCCGCTTGCCGTTGTCGCATGGTGTACAGAAGCTGCTTGTGCGATCGCTAGGGTACGAAGCACATGAAATTGCGGTAGTGGTAGGAACCGATAATTCTTTTCTTAGGATAGAATTGCTTCCTGCTGTTATACGGCTTGATGCAGTCGACGTTGTTGCAGAAGTATCAGCTAGGGAAATTATACGACGCGCTATTCAGAGCAAAGATGCAAACCGCGCAAAAGTGCGTTCTACATCGAGCTTGGTGTACTCCAAAACATCGCTGGAGCTGATAATACCTAAGCTGCTACCAATGCTGTTGAACAAAGAGCAGAAAACACGACTAGAGCAGCTGAAAAATGTTCAGCTAGAGACGTATGCTCGTGTTATGAAGCAGTATACACCATCGGTGTATGCGCGCAAAACCATTCTCCAGCGCCGACAAACTGCAAATGTTCCAACAAATGTGAATACTCTTGTATTTGATGAATTTTTCGACTTTACCGACAATGAAATATACCTGAATGGCACGCGCCTTATTACTCCGTTGGGAACGGAAGCTCTCGCACACTATAATTTTTGGGTACAAGACCGCCGTCAGCTTGGTGAACGAACGGTGTATGTGATAGGATTCAAGCCATATTCTGATGTTCTGCCGGGATTCGAGGGAACGGTGCAGATTATCGATGGTACGTACTCTGTTGTAGAACTCAAGGTTTCTCCGACGAAGAAAACTGCAATCAAGTATCTGGAACATGTATCCTTCTTCCAGAAGTTCGACCGCTACAACAACAAAGCAGGGATAGGAGAAGAGGCAGAAGTTTGGCTGCCAACGCTATTGGAAGCTACGTATCAGTTCAGTGTTGAGGTTGTTGCA
>JANWZB010000231.1 GCA_025055035.1 Candidatus Kapaibacterium sp. | reverse complement strand
AGCAT
Organism: Candidatus Kapaibacterium sp.; assembly: GCA_025055035.1. Taxonomy (GTDB): domain Bacteria; phylum Bacteroidota; class Ignavibacteria; order Kapaibacteriales; family UBA4661; genus PH2015. Next base: position 1,365 of record JANWZB010000231.1, on the reverse strand, counting down.
CGCACAACTGCTGAGGAAACGTTATAGTGTATACGTTTTGCGTTGGTGCAGACTTTGCCGAACCCGTGTATGCTACTATCTTGAAGTTTGTCTGTGGTTTTGAAGCATGCGATATGTGCTCGATATTTACGGGAGAATAGTGACTGTAAGAAGCATGCTGCGCATGTAACGTCTGCTTTATTACAACAGCAAGCACGCAGCATGCAATTGTAGCACCTCGCTGTACCCAGTTCTGTAGAACCATAGTCATAACAGTGGCTATATCATATATCACAAGAGTGGAAGCACGCTGAGACAACACCACCGTGCTATCGCGATATACACAGCTCCAGCGTTCAAAAACTAGACCAAACCGTGCACTCAGGCTAGTGAGCCTTATGGTGCATCGAGCATAATATTCACATATATCTTGAGGAGTATTCCACTTGCTGTTGGCTTCTCAAGTCTACGAAGTGCTTTCCACATCTCGATTGCTAGAGTGTTTCATTCTAGGACGACAGCAGAGAAAGCGTATCATGCATAGAAAAGCGATACAGATTTGAGAGGAGAAACATACGGACTGTACCTGTCAGCTACGCATATTGTTCTCACAGGATTGTTCTTTCTGAGTTACAAGATCCTTAGGAAACTGAAGATATCGCAAACGTAGACTATTGGTCAGGACAGAAACTGAACTCATTGCCATCGCAGCAGCAGCTACCATCGGATTGAGCATACCAAGAGCAGCGATAGGAATACCAACACTATTATACACAAATGCCCAAAACAGATTTTGGCGAATCGTTCGGATAGTACGTCGAGAAAGGAGAATTGTATGTGCAACCGCTCGCAGGTCGGAGCGGACGAGCATAACTGATGCTGCCTCTACTGCAACATCTGTTCCTGTTCCCATCGCGATACCAACGTCAGCTTGCGCCAATGCTGGCGCATCGTTGATACCATCACCCACCATAGCAACTATGTGTCCTTTGGACTGTAGCTGGTGAATAATATCTGCCTTGTTGTGCGGTAAAACCTCAGCAATCACATGACATATACCAAGCTTAGAGGCAAAGGCTTGTGCTGCATGGGCAGTATCCCCTGTTAGCAAGACTGTGCCAATATTCCACGCATGCAGTGTATGAAAAATTTCACGTGCTTCGTTACGAACTTGATCTATCACTACTAAAGCTCCCTGCACAGTGTTTCCCCACGCAACGAGTACAACTATTGCCCCTTGTGCTTGCAGGTGCTGCATCTCAGCTTTTCTTCTCTCATCGTGTATTATGCCATACTCAGCCAGTAGTGCTTCTGTGCCAAGAAGAACCTGCTCACCATCAACTTCGCCAGCAATACCCAAACCACTTTCTACACGAATGTTCGTAG
>JANWZB010000230.1 GCA_025055035.1 Candidatus Kapaibacterium sp. | reverse complement strand
ATGCTTTTTACCATATGGAAACGCTCGATGTCAACGTTACGCTGCGGGAGTGGCTCGCAACCCTACGTTCTGGAGCACTGGCTAATCTGCTCATTGAAGTAGGTAGTTTTCTCCAGCGCCGCGCAGATGTACATCCCGAATATCTTATTCAGGTTGCTAGGATGTTAAGTGAACGGCACTTGTGGAATGCGGCACAAATATTAATCGAAGAAGCGATTCTCCATCGCAAAGTAGAACGTGCTCATGCTATCACCGCAATTGAATTAGCTGCACAATACAATAGTCCTGCCTATGCAGACCTTTTACTCGGCCGGCGTGATAGTGTATGGCATGATTCATGGATACCAGCTCTTCGTTTGCACATTGCTCGGACATACGGCACACATTCCCCTGCAGAGCAAGAGCGATTGGTACATCTTGCTCTTGCCCGCGATAGTTCTGACTCCTATGCCCTATTTTATGCCGCTTACTTTGCCCATACTGCGGGATTGCAGGAACGCGCTCTTGAATTCTATAATCGACTTGTATTCCTTGAACCGGACAATGCAGCTGCAGCGAACAATTTGGCATACCTTCTTGCAGAACGAGGTGAGCGCTTAGGCTACGCACTTGAATTAGCTCAACGTGCGCTTGATAGTGACAGTACCAATCCTTCATTCCTTGACACTTATGGGTGGATTCTGTATAAGCTTGGGCGATATCACGAAGCTGGTGATTACCTGGAGCGGGCAGTAGAGCAAAGCCCTCATCCATCGGCTACACTTTTTGAGCATTTGGGCGATAATTACAGTAAACTCGGCGTAGTCGATCGCGCACGCTACTGGTGGCGGCGCGCACTTGATGCTGATCCCACTCGTTTGTACTTACGCAGTCGGCTTCGCTGAGTACGTTGCGTCTGTTTCCGCAGATGCACAGTAGTGGCGGTAGAATATCCTTCATCGGTTGCCCATGTTTGTTCTGATAGGGTTTATTGTCGTTATCGCAGGCGTGCTCTTGGGATACACTCTCCACGAGGGACAAATCATACTTCTGTGGCAACCAACAGAATTTCTCATTATTGGGGGCGCTCTTGGAGATTGAATGCTTGTGTTCCTCCGGGGGTCCAGCATGTATCATGCTTGATTGGGCAACAGAGATAGTTAATCCTGAATTGTTCCCGAGACAACTCCGGCGAGACGTTGATGAAACGAGCACATATCTGATAGCACTCGTATATCAGTGTGATCAACTCTACACTGCATACCGCGTTGGATACAATTACGTAATTACCATAGAATACACACGGGCAACATATTACACAGTTACGAGCATCCTGCATTTGCTTGAGCGTCTATGGCAAAGTACAAAAAATTATCACCAACTCCAGCTAAAAC
>JANWZB010000022.1 GCA_025055035.1 Candidatus Kapaibacterium sp. | reverse complement strand
AAGAGCAGGATTCTCTGAATCGCTACATCCAGCGTCTTGAACGCGATACAATACTGATAGAACAAATTGCCCGTGAGCGCTACGGAATGATACAACCCGGTGAAAAGGTTTTGATAGTGGACAGCAAGTAAATATGCAAGGTGCGAGAAAGCACGCCTATTCGCTCTTGAATGTATCGTATACAACGATGCTATCCTCCTGAACATCAACAATAAGTTCATGCAGCGGTGAGGTTGCTGGAAGCTTGGCAACTGAACCATCTGCGTGGAATATTGCTCCATGACATGGGCATACAAACTGCTGCGAGGCGGCTCGCCACTCAACTGTACATCCTGCATGAGTACAGCGCAAGTCGAATGCACGAAAGACTGCATTGCTATCGCGCCGCACAAGAATATTTCTTGTCCCTAGGCGGGCATAGTAATGGGAGTGCCGATGAAAATGGTTCTGTGAAAGGCGTAACGGCGGTGCGGGAATATATCGCTCAGACGATGAGACAAGAAAGCGCCACACTGCATACAATGGGGCAACAATGTATCCAATACCAGCAGCCCACAACATAGTGCGGAAAAAATTCCGCTTCGATGCCCCATCTTCATGAAGGTACGCTGTATCTTGTGTAGGTGCTATCATGATACTTCCTCGCAACAGTCTATCCAGAAATCTTCCATAATCGGGTTAGCCATAAGCTGTGAACACGCTTTCCTGAGGGCTTCTTCTGCTGCTACTTTACTATCGGCGGTGATGAGTAACTCGACATACTTCCCAATACGGACATTGTGCATTCCAGTAAAATTTAGAGCATGAAGAGCATGTTCAACAGCTTTCCCTTGAACGTCGAGGATTTGCTTGCGAAGCTGAATACGAAGTGCAGCGCGATAGGTTGGCATAATGATATAGCAGAATGTGAATAAGAATAGAGCTGCTAGCAATGAGAGAGCACGAGTGCTTGTTTGTAAGCATCCATCAACAACATCTCAAAAGTCGTCATCGATGCTGTCTTCGTCAAGGTCGTCGAGAGTACGACTATAGGATATGATAACCGTGTACGTTCCTCGTACAATTCCAATCAAGATGTATGACAGCATGAATGGAAATACTGCTGCTCCTCTCGATAGGATTGCTGCGAGAAGTCCACATATGAAATAGAGCATCAATACAGGGCGTTCCCGAAATGCTTTGAGCGATGGGAACGGTACAGCATCATACTTGATGGTGCTGACCATAATGCCGGCTACTAGCAATGTGAGAAAAGTCATGCATGTTGGTTTCCAGTCGTGAGGTATGATGTAGCTCTGTGAACCAGTGTGATAGAACATCGTATATGACAGCAGAGTAAGAGCACTTGCAGGAATAGGCATTCCACGAAAGTAGCGTTTATCAGTGCTTTCAGCGAATTGAATGTTGAAACGCGCAAGGCGTAGGACGCCAGCAATAGCAGGCAATGATGCAAGGATTACTCCAATATCTCCCTGTGCGTGAAAGTGTGCTTTGTACAAGAGAAATGCTGGGGCAACACCAAACGATACAGCATCGCATAGAGAATCAAGTTCTACTCCAAACTCACTGGTAGATTGTGTAAGGCGCGCTACTGCTCCGTCGAGCACGTCGAAGACTGCTGCTAGAACAATAAATCCCGCAGCCCCTGTGAAATCTTCCGCAGAGATACGTGTGATTGCCATGAAGCCTCCAAAGAGGTTCATGAGCGTGAATAGGTTGGGAACAATGGAGCGCGTGACGCGAATTTTGTTCATGAGCAGAGAATGTGTACATCAATATGCCAAGAAAGAACACACTGTGTGTTTCTAAAAAGCAGCGCACGCTTCTAAATGGCAAATTTACGCAAGAATTAGCAATTCTGTCTCAAGTACTTTAGCATGTTTTCTCTACCCATGTGCCAAGAAAAAACTTCGCTCTCGGAGGGATTTTTGCTATATTCGGTCGCATTCCATACCTGTTCGACACTTTAGTCCTCACTGAATTTCAATTTGCACTGTGTATGCGTGTCCCTCGATGTATCCTTCCAAGCCTCATCATGCTCGTGTGTATTGTGTGTAGTACTGTGATAGGGATCATAGATATTGTACCTGCACCCTTGCTGTTGCTCATGTTGTGTGCTATTAGTGTGGTGCTTATGATTCTGCAGGTGTATTATGCCCGACAGCACAGCGCAGAGATTGAGCATATAACGACATTACTAGGAACGATGCGGATTGATACAATCCATCTTGTTAGTGCAACAACTCCTAACATTGCTTCGCGTAGTGAACTCTTCCCAGTAGTAACTGCGCTGCGAGAAGCAAAAGAACGTATAGAAGAAAAGCTACTCGCATGCCATAAACAAACAGCAGAAACGACTGAATTGCTCAATAGTATTCTTGCACGGGAAAAGGCACACCAACGCCAACTGCTCGATACGTTCAAAATCCTCAGCGATTCCATGCATCGCTTAGCGCAAGGAGCACTTGATGTTGATGTAGATCCAGAGAAGGGTGGAATAGCACGGCAGTTGTTTGAGGATTATAATAGTTGTGTGCAGGCTATTCGGAATATTGTATTTCGCATTCTTGAGTCTGTATCCGGTAGTGCTCTTATGAGCGAAGACATTGCACACTCGGCACAAAATATTCTTCAAGTATCGAAGGAGCAAGAAGAACTGTCGAGCACGCTAGCAGAATCCGCAGGGTTTGTGAGTGATGTTGTAACAGGGAATACGAAAAGTACGACGCAAACAGCGGAAATTGCTAAACGCGCAATGGCAATGGCACAGGAGGGGGTTATAACGCTAGCCGAAGCAATGCGCAGCAATGAGCATATTGTACAAGCGACACGTCAAACTGGTGATATGCTTAGCTCGCTTGCACGCAATATCGAGGATATCAGTACAATTACGGCGACAATCAATGAGATTGCTGACCAAACAAACCTTCTGGCGCTGAATGCAGCAATTGAGGCAGCACGCGCTGGAGAGCAAGGGCGAGGCTTTGCTGTTGTTGCTGATGAAGTTCGGAAGTTGGCGGAACGCACTACACAGGCAACAAAAGAAATCTCCCAAAAAATTGCTACTGTGCGTAAAGATTCATTTGAAGCGACAAAGGCTATGCAAGGTTCGATGGATGCTGTGCAGCAAGGCTCGCAACTCAATACACAAGTAGAACGAGTGTTTGGCGAAATCCTTTCTACCACGAAACATGTTGTAGATAATATTGCTCAAGTTGCTATTGCAACAGAAGAGCAGTACGCAACAGTGCAGGCGATTATTGAGCAGATACATAACCTCGCTGCTCAAGCAAAAGATGCGAATGCTAAAATTTCTGAGATTTCGAGCTATGCTGAGAACTTGATGTATATGAACGAGCACCTGAAGGAGTCGGTTGATTTCTTCAAGTTTGACAGTGGGAAGGAGATCACTGCGAGTGAAAGACCCATTGCAGAGCTTCGGTAATGTGCGATAATTGAACAATTGTGAGCCCTTCTGTGACCTGAGCGTGAAGCTCTGCTACATCGGCATCATTGCATTTGGGAATAAGGACAGTAGTGATACCAGCGTGCTTAGCAGCAAGAAGTTTTTCATTCAGTCCGCCAATAGCCAGAATATTCCCGCGTAGGGTTATTTCGCCTGTCATAGCAACATCCCCGCGCACAGGGCGCGCCGATGCTGCTGAGATAAGAGCAATTGTCATAGTAAGTCCAGCGGAAGGACCATCTTTAGGAATTGCTCCTTCGGGAACGTGAATATGAATGTCCTTATCTTTCAGAGCGTCAGGTACTATACCAAGAAGCTCTGCATTCGACCGCACAAAGGATAAAGCTGCCATTGCCGATTCCTTCATAACTTCACCAAGCTTACCTGTAAGGGTCAGCTTTTCCTTGCCAGGCATGATTGTTACTTCGACGGGTAAGATGTCGCCGCCCATGCTAGTCCATGCAAGACCTATTGCTACACCAATTGTGTCACTGCGCTCATTGTCTTTAGCCCGATTGATAGGTGCTTTGAGGTATTCTCGAACAAGCTCACGAGTAACAATACGCTCCTTTGTCCGAATGGCGGCGCTAACAGTACGCCGCGAGGACGACGCACGTGTGCGGCGACGTTGAGAAGGTGTTGTGCGCTGATTATGTTCGTGAGTAATTTCCATCACGACAGCTTTTGCAATTTTACGGATGATAGCAGCAATTTGACGTTCAAGATTTCGCACACCTGCTTCCTTTGTGTAGTAGCGAATAATATCTCGCACTGCGTCGTCTCGAAACGTTACAGCAAAATGTTGTAATCCGTGTTTTTCAAGCTGACGTGGAATCAAGTGGCGCTGAGCAATCTGCTCTTTTTCGTAATCAACATAGCTTGAAAGTTCGATAACTTCCATGCGGTCGAGCAACGGTGCAGGAATATCGAACTTAACGTTTGCTGTAGCAATAAAGAGTACTTTCGATAAGTCATAATCTATTTCGAGGTAGTGGTCATTAAATGCGGTATGTTGCTCAGGGTCAAGGACTTCGAGTAGTGCTGCGGCGGGGTCGCCACGAAAATCTGCTGCCATTTTATCAACTTCGTCAAGCAGAATGACGGGATTGATTGTGCCAGCCCGTTTCATGCTTTGAATGATACGTCCGGGCATAGCACCAATGTAGGTGCGCCGATGTCCGCGTATTTCGGCTTCGTCACGCACTCCACCAAGCGACATACGAACAAACTTTCTTCCTAACGCACGTGCAATCGAGCGAGCAAGTGATGTCTTTCCAACACCCGGTGGTCCGGCAAAGCATAAGACTTGACCGTGAACGCCACTGACCAAGTTGAGTACCGCAATGTATTCAACGATGCGCTCTTTGATAGATTCCAAACCAAAGTGATCTTCATCGAGAATTTTTCGGACATGATAAATGTCGAGATTATCGGGAGTTGTTGTGTGCCATGGTAGAGCAGCGATAAGCTCAAGGTAATTCCGTATGACACCATATTCAGGTGACATGGGCTGTGTTTTTTTAAGCTTATCGAACTCTTCATTGACATGCTGGAGTGCAGCTTCGGGAAGCTTGGCATTGTCCAAGCTTGCACGGAGCTTAGCAAGCTCAGGGAATGCTTCGTCGTCTTCAAGTTCCTGCTGTAGTGCGCGTATTTGCTCCTGAATGAAGTAGCGCTTCTGTGTTTTTTGGATAGACTCTTGCACCTTGACATCGATATCTTGCTCTATTTTTTGTACTTCAATCTCAGCAGTGAGCATAGCAATAAGCTCAAAGTACTGCTCGCGAAGCGAGGTGCGTTCAAGGATTTTCTGCTTCGATGCAACATCGGCGTCAATATTTGCTGCTGCGTAGAACAGTTTGCGAATAGGGTCTTGAAGATTAGTAAATGCCGTTGCAATTTCAGGCGGCATAGAGCGATTCGCCCGTACATACTCAAGAAAAAGCTCGCTAGCATGACGCAGCATTGCCTGAAACTCAGGCTGCGATTCTTCCTGCTGAGAAACGACAACAGGGGTAACCTCTGCCTCTAGGCAGAGGTCGGAGGGTAAAAAGCGCACAGCACGTGCTTGAATAACTCCATCAACAAGAATTTTCAGAAGATTATTCGGCAAGCGCACAAGCTGAACAATTTTCGCGATTGTTCCAGCATGATAAATATCGTTCTGTGTTGGATTATCGGCGTCGGTAGATTGTGCTGCAAGGAAAATGTATTTGTCGCGTTTGAGTGCTTCAGAAACTGCTTGAAGAGAGTGTTCTCTACCAATAAGAATTGGGAAGATCATGTGCGGATAGATGACAACATCACGCAGCGGTAGTACCGAGAGGATAGCAGGAATAGTCGTGCCTTCGGGAAGATTGAGCGTTGGCTGTTCAGTGCTCGATGACGGTTCAGAGTGCTTTTTCTTCATAGTATATCGTGGTTACAAACATGCATACAACCTTGCTTGTAAGGAATACAAATGCTCCTAGTACTGTAGCGGAGAGATACACAGTTTGATTATATGCTCGCTGCCGATGACAATAAACGCATCTGCTCAAAAAGCTGAGGAAGGGCTTCCCCCGATGGAGCAGCAATCACCTCATCTGCATAGCGTGTAAGAACGGTGGGGTGCGGATTGATTTCAACAAGAAGCGCGCCATGCTGTTTGGCTTCGAGTGGCAGCCCTGCTGCTGGATAGACTTCTGCCGAAGTGCCAATGCTCAGGAATACATCGCAATGCTCGGCAGCATGATGGGCTGCCGCAAGGATATTGACCGGGAGCATCTCCCCGAACCAAACAACAGCTGGGCGAATCATACCTCCACAATAGCTGCACCGCGGTGGCTCTTTGACATCGGGATTGTCACTATATCGGTAGTCATGTGGGCGCGTGCAGCGTGAGCAGTAGTTTTCAACGATATTGCCATGCAGTTCGAGTACGTCGGTACTTCCAGCACGATGGTGAAGTCTATCAACATTCTGAGTAATGAGTGTCAACGCTCCTCCGCGTTCGGCATACCATGCCTGCATGGCAGCAAGAGCATAATGACCGGGATTAGGTGTGACGCGCTCTATGACCTCGCGCCGAGCTTGATACCACTCCCACACGAGTGCAGGATTTTTGAGAAAACCATCCATCGACGCAAGTTCTTCAGGACGAAATTTTGCCCATAAACCATTAGGATCGCGAAAAGTAGCAACACCACTTTCGGCGGAAACGCCCGCGCCTGTGAGTACTGCAACTGCACGTGCTTCTACAAGAGCGCGGAGAAGGTGTTGATGAAACGTCATCATGCTCGTTTTGTTATGTGCTTATGAAATATCGCTATGAATGCAGTCCGCAGCCTTTGAGATCGAGGTATAGAGCTGTTGTTATAGTATCGCCGATACGGACTAGTCTCGAAACTGTTCGGAGCGAAACTCAAGAGGTTCGAGTACTTGCTCAAGAGCACTGCGTTTGCTTTCGTACCATGGAGGAAGTTTCAGCGCTGTGCCTAGCTGTTCTACAGGCTCATCGACAGTAAATCCAATATCGCTCGTGGCAACCTCAAAGAGGATGCTGCCCGGTTCTCGGAAGTATATGGAGTGAAAATATTGTCGGTCGAGAATAGGGGTAACGTTGAAACCGCGCTGCAATAGCGCCTCACGTATCTGATGTTGGCTATGGTCATTCGCAGTGGCAAACGCAAGGTGGTGAATGGTACCGCTCCCGTTCAGTCCTCGTAGGCTATCAGGACTGCACACGATATCAACAAACGTGCCCGGTGTGCCAGAAACAGAGAAACGCATACGATGGTCTTGTTCAGCAGTATGCTGATAATTCATTGTATCAACCAACAGTCTAGCAGTGTGTTCGTAGGCTTCTTCACAGAGTGTAACACCGTACAATCCCTTAATAGCATAGTCTGCAGGTATATAACCAGAAGCATAGCCGGATCTAGTATCTTGAGTATTTGCTACAAGCTCAAGTGCCAAACCATCACTATCTTCGCAAGCAAGGACGAGTTCTCCGCCGAAACGCTGATAGGGAGCGTGATGACGAACATGAAATTTCTGGAAGCGCTGCAGCCAGTATTCTATCGCATGTATTGAAATGGAAAGAGCAATAACCGTTGCTTGTCCTTTCCCTCTTCTTCCTCTCGCAAGACCTTTGTATGGGAAAAATGTTAGAATTGTTCCCGGCACACCATGCTCATTGCCGTAGTATAAATGATAGACATCAGGCGCATCAAAATTGACGGTCTGCTTGACTAAACGTAATCCTAAGATCCCCGCATAGAAAGCAAGGTTGTGTGCAGCATCTGATGCCAACACTGTAACGTGATGAAGCCCAGTAATGTGTGCGCTCATGTGTGTAGAAATGAAGCGTCCAACCAAGAATATGCTTATGATATGAGCTACGTGTTTGCTGGATCACAGCATCGAGTAGTAGGCTTCGTTGTTGTTGCATGTATAGGCCTGTTCTACTTATCAGCTTCACCCATAACGGGGTCAATCGAGCCAATAATTGCGACAACATCAGAAATCATTGAGCCTTCGGCCATGTACTGCAAAGCTTGAAGGTTTGTAGCTGAAGGTGATTTAATCTTGCACTTCCATGGCTGTCCTGAACCATCACTTACGACATAAAAGCCAAGTTCACCTTTAGAGCTTTCTATCGAGGAATAGACTTCGCCCTTAGGAGGCATTGTGCCAAAGTTCACTAGGATGAAATCGTTGATAAGCTCTTCCATGCGTGTATAAATCTCGGCTTTGCGCGGCGCAACGTGCTTAGGGTTATTTGCCATCACGGGACCTTTAAGCACTTCAAGCATATCTATGACTTGGTGAAGAATTTTTGTACTTTCGCGCATTTCCGCGCAACGTACTCGAAATCGTGCCCAAGAGTCGCCGTCAGTATCGGTAATAACATCAAAATCAACCTTACTATACTGCAGATACGGCTTACGGCGCCGTAGGTCATAGTCGACACCAGAAGCTCGTAGGCAAGGACCTGTGACGCCAAGCGCTATAGCCTTGTCTCGCGGTAGGTAGCCAACGCCTGCCATGCGATCAATGAAAATGCGGTTTTTCATCACCAAGCCTTCACTTTGTGCAAGCTTCGTGGGAAATTCGTTGAGCCATGTGCGTATCTTCTTAAGCAACGTACTATCTAGGTCATTTGCTACACCGCCAATGCGGGAATAACTTGTGGTGAAGCGAGCACCACAGATTTCCTCAAATAAATCATAGAGCTTTTCACGTTCTGCAAACGTCCATATAAAGACTGTGAGAGCGCCAACGTCCATTGCTGTACAACCCATAGCAAGAAGATGCGATGAAATCCGCGCCATCTCACACACGAGCATGCGTATCCATTGTGCTCGCTCTGGTACTTCAATGCCAGCAAGTTTCTCAAATGCTAGCGTTACAGCAACGTTGTTCGACATGGGAGAGATATAATCGAGGCGGTCTGTGTGCGGAATAAACTCATGATAGGTCATATTTTCTGCGAGCTTTTCAAAGCCCCGATGCAAGTATCCAAGCTCAGGAATGCAGCGCACAACGGTCTCACCATCAACTTTGAGAAGCACACGCAAAACTCCATGTGTAGCAGGATGCTGAGGACCCATGTTCAAGATCATCTCATTATCCAGTGGGTCTTCGATCATGATACTTGTGTCTCTATCGAGTATCCGCTGAATCATTTTGCGTTGGCGTATGTGGCGTACACGCTCCAGCGTCGAAGTAGCAGTGAGGGGGATAATATCTTTGTCCATAGTCATCAAGTAAGGATGAGGTGTGAGAAAGGTAATCAGTCTTTCGTATATTTAGTGTCTTGCGCTAGATTGGGCGTGTTGGTGTGACACGTGGCGCTCAAACTACGAAATAATGATGCAAAAACAAAAGGTTGTATTACTGCAGATAAGAAGCGTATGTTGTGATACATACTTCAGGATACTTCAGCTACTAAACATGCAATAGTGTCATGATGTTCCGTTTCATGAATCCAAGTGAAGAGAACATCAGACGCTAAAATGCGCTGTACATAGCCAATAGTATTATGCTTGGGTTCTGCACACTAAGACTTTTTGTAGCAATTTGTGTATTTTGCGTACAATGTAATGCTCGTTCTCGTTTCTTTTCTCCCCAACGTCGTGTCATGCTGAACATTCCACGCAATTCCTTGCTTTTCTGTCTGTTGGTAGGAATCGTGACCTGCGTGCTACGTGTGCATGCGCAATATTCCGATGTAGAAGAGCGCAAGTTTCGCATGGCAGAATCCTACGAACAAAGCGGTGACATCAAAAATGCCTCGCGCTTATACCAAGAGCTGTATGAAGCATATCCTGCACAGCAGCGATACTTTGATGGTGTTGTGCGAACACTGCTTGCCTTAAACCAGCCTGCATCGTTACTTCCGTTAGTTGAAGAGCAAATTGCGCGCCATGCCGGGCAGCAATCGCTGCGCATGACCGAGCTTCTTGCTCTCAAAGGTGATATTTTATGGAAAACTGGAAAAACCTCGCAGGCTGAGGAAGTGTGGCGTCAGGCTGCTCTAGTAGCGCCAGCAGTGTCGCAAGCATTCGTGTCGATTGCACGCACACAGGCGGCAAATCGCGCATTCGACCTTGCTATTGCAACGCTCCTTCAGGGACGTTCAAGAATTGGTTCTCCAACGTTATTCTCGGATGATCTGAGCCAACTATATGGAGCTGTTGGAAATTTTGTGTATGGAGTACAGGAGACGCTCACGTTCTTGCGCCAGACAGGCAATCTGAATATTGCACAAGGGCGCATTGCTGCTTACCTTGTAACGCAGAAAGGGATAGAGCAGACTCGCGACGCGCTCGAAAAAGCTGCTGCTGCTGAGCCTACGAATGTACTTATACAGCGCTTAGTGGGTTGGTTATTCCGAGAAATCAAAGAGTACAATCGTGCATTTGATGTGGTGCAGCGCCTCGATAATCTTGTCAATGCGCAGGGGCGTGAACTTCTTGCATTTGCCGACAAGGCGCGTCAGGAAGGACACTACGATGCTGCACTGCGTGGATATGAGAAGGTTATTGATAAAGGGCGGGCAAATCCCTACGTGCTTTCAGCTCTGTATGGCTATGCCCGTGCTATGGAAGGTCGCTTGGATGAAGCACAGGCAACAGGGAAAACGCTGCGGGAAGAGGAACTAGTAGGGATTATTCAGCGCTATCGTAGCGTCATACACGAATATCCAAACACGGCATATGCTGCTGAGTCGCACTATCGCATTGCACGATTATTCCTCGATAATCTTCGGCAATATGATGCAGCTGAGCAAGAGTTTACCAAAATCTTCCAGCAATACCGTGCATTTCCTATTGCGGCAAGGGCTTCCGTTGATTTGGGGCTGCTGTACATACGGCGCAACCAGCTTGCTCGAGCAGCCGATGTTTTGCGCTCAACGCTCCAACTCTTTGGTCGTATGCGTACTGAAGCTGATGAAGCCGAATTTTACATAGCTGAGCTCGAGTATTTTGCTGGCAATCTTGATTCTGCTGAGCGGCGTTTTATGAATCTTGCTGCAAATCCTCATGCTGATATCGCAAATGATGCATTGGAACGCCTTGCACTGATTGAGTATAGGCGCACACCAGAGGGTGCGGACGTCGTGCAAAATTTTGCTAAAGCCGAGCTTGCAGAAAAGCAGGAGCGTTACGATGAAGCGCGTGAGGTGTATAATCGCTTGGCACAGAGTATTAAGCCTCATCATCCATATGCAGTGATTGGCGAGCAAGCGCTTATCCGTGCTGGAAATCTTGAGCTTCGCCAAAAGCGCTATGAAGCTGCATACAAGCTGTTTTCTGCAGTACTTGAGCAGTTCCCAGATGGTACGCTTGGAGATGTTGCAATGATGCATCAGGCTGATGTACTTGTGCTGCTGGGACAGAAAGAGGAAGCTTTGCAACTCTACACTGCATTGCTTGGGCGCTTCCCGCGCTCGACACTCTTGCAGCAAGTGCGCCTCAAAATCCGCAAACTACGCGGCGATGCTTAACGAGTGCACTTCTTGCAGTGCCTTCATCAGTGAAGAACATTATGTGTTATGTTACACCCTACGGCAATCAATATGAACGAATTGTTTATGCGTAAACCCCGTCTTTTCACGCCCGGACCAACTCCTATTCCTGAGCATGTCATGCTACGCATGGCGCATCCAATTATTCATCACCGGCATGCTGAATTTACGGAGCTTGTAGGGCGCATCAATAGACGCCTTCAGTATCTTTTCTGTACGCAACAGCCCGTGCTAACCCTTACATCGTCGGGTACTGGTGCTGCTGAAGCAGCAATTGCAACACTATTTCGCCGTGGGGAAAAGGGAATCAACATCAACAATGGGAAATTTGCTGAGCGCTGGGGAAAGATGATGCGTGTCTACGACATGAATGTGCTCGATGTGCATATTCCTTGGGGGGAAGCAATAGGTGCTGAGCAGCTTGAATGTATTGTGCGTCAGCATCATGATGCAGCATGTGTTTGGCTAGTGCACAGCGAGACTTCAACGGGGACATATACCGATATTCGCCAGATGGCACAGGTAATTCGAACTGTGGCTCCCAACGCACTTATTTGTATCGATGGCATTACCTCAATTGGTGCGCATGAATGTCGCATGGATGATTGGGACATAGATGTCGTCATTACTGGTTCACAGAAGGGTCTTATGATTCCGCCCGGTTTGGCGTTCATTGCGCTGTCGGAGCGTGCGTGGGCAAAGGCTGCTGATGTGCAGCCGCGCTCGCTGTATTTCAACTTACACAAGGCACGCGAAGCGTGGCACGATAATTCTACACCTTGGACACCCGCTGTTTCGCTCTTCATTGGCTTGGATGCAGCACTTGATATGATAATCCAAGAGGGCAGAGAAGCTCTCTGGCAACGCCATGCGTTGCTGTCACGTGGCTTGCGTGCTGGACTGCAAGCGATAAATATTCGCTTGTTTGGTACTTCTCCTTCCCATGCTGTCACAGTTGCATATTTACCCGAACAGGGCAAGAAAGATTTTATCCCACTTCTCAAAAAGACATTTGGTATCACGGTTATTGGTGGGCAGGATACTTTGCAGGGTGTGGTCTTCCGCACATCGCACTTGGGCTATTACGATGAAGCTGACATGCTTGCCGTTCTTGCAAGCATTGAGCAGGTGCTGCATTGTATTGGTTTTTCATTCGAAGCAGGGCGCGGCGTATATACTGCACAACGACTCTTTATGGGAGTAGAATGACATGACATCCTTACTCAACAAGATTGTATGGATAACGGGCAGCAGTCGCGGTATTGGTTTGGCAAGCGCGATTGCTCTAGCAACAAAAGGAACACGCTTGATTCTATCATCGCGTAACGAAGAAGATTTACATCATGCTGCTCGAACTGTAGCATCGGTCAGTGGTAATCCTATAGCGCCATTGATTGTCACGTGCGATATAACAAAGCCAGAATCTATCAAAAATGCATGGGGGTTGATTCAGGAGCAATGCGGCGGCGTTGATATTCTGATTAACAATGCTGGTATAGGTATTTTTCAGCCTTTCGTTGCTATGACAGTCGAGGAAATAAGCCTGATGTTAGATGCAAACATTAGGGGAGCGTTGATATGTGCGCAGGTAGTAATGCAGCATATGCAGGAGCGCCGTTCAGGTGTTATTATGAGCATTAACTCTGTTGCCGCACTCAAGGCATTTGCTGGTGCTAGTGTATATGCTGCTTCTAAAGCGGCACTCATGGCTGCAAATCGTGTGATACGAGAGGAAGTACGTGCACATGGCGTTAAGGTTATCGATCTCTTTGTCGGTGCAACGGAAACCGATATCTGGAGCCCAGCTGACCGTGCAGAGTTTCGATCGCGCATGATGCAACCCGAAGATGTTGCCGCTGCTGTTGTGTCTGTACTCGAACTGCCACACCGCATGATGCCTGAAGAGCTTGTATTGCGCCCACAGTTAGGCGATGTCTGATACGATTACTGAAGCTCGCGTATACGGCACACTGCTGGGAATGCACAGTGGGTACAGGGGCTGTAGGCTTTCTTGGAAGAAGGTCTCGGTCTCACAGGGAATAAACCGCTACGTATATGTACGGCGTATTGCTCGGCTACAGTGCGTGCGTGTTCTAGCAATTCCTCCATCGCGGCAGTATCGTCGACGATCTGGGACTTAGGTGATTTTGAAGGCGATTCTGCCTTGTGCAAAAAGTATGAGGTGAGATGAGAATCCTTGAGCACAAAGGCAAAGGCATAACCTCCGGGTGTCTGATTCTGTGCTCTTGTGCGTGCATTCTCGTCGAGAAGGTAATAGACAGCGCCTGCTATTCTTGTATCAAGCCCATATTCTTCGCGCAAAATGTGCTGAGCTGCAAGGCTATACAGTGGCATTTGTAGCGACAGCCCGTGCTGAATCTCGAGCTTCGAGGGAATATGTATACCCGTTTTATAGTCGCCAATAATGATAGCATGAGGCTTATCGGGATGATCGCTGCGAAGAAGCTCAATGCGATCAATCTTTCCGCGCAAACGAACATGCTCCGATATAGCGATGCTTGGCAGAGGGCTTGACAATTCACCAAATGCACACTCAAAGAGTACCGGAGCAAAAAGCCGCGCTTTGTCAGTATCTTCGCTTCCTGCAGCTCGTTGAAGTTCGCTGTCAAGCCATATTTCTAGCATTCCGTGTTTTCTGCGGATGTCTGTATCGTCTTCCGCAGGATCATCATTCAAAGTAAAGTCCTCCAACACAGATTCTGGTGTGCCGAGCAGCATCTCACATTCTATCTCGAAAAAAGGATGCTCGACGTACACGCTTTTGATTTCCTCTTCAGCAAGAGAGCGCAAAAGCGTATAGTAGTGTTGTCGTTCTGACGGGTCGAGACGTACAGCGATAAGCTCTGGTAAGTTCGGACGTAGTGGTGCTACAACAAAACTTGTTGTTTTCTGTTCTTGCTGCACAGTACGATAAAACCTGTACAAAATGCGATGTATCAGTATGCCGCGTTCAAGAGGAGAGAGTGTAGTACTATGTGAGCGAAGCTCACGCAGGCGTATAACCCGTGCAGCAAAGAACTGGTATGGACATTTGGCATATTGCTCCAGTGCTGAGACGGAATATACAGATTTGCTCATAAGGGAGCTATCTGTGGTAACGCGTACCATAGCACTGGACGAACGACTCACAGACAGTATTCTATCGAGATATTGTTGAACACGACCAAATCGCGCGCGTACTCTTGTGTCGAGCAAGTAATCTTCGTATGCCACTAGAGCATTTGAACGTTGTGCAGGTGTAGATGTACTGTATGATATTGCTGCGGAACGTATAACTTCCTCGTATGAAGCAAGACCAGATAGTACATAACGAATCCATCGTTCTTCATGCTCGTGGTTAGCGACATAGATAGACTCTGCTGCACGAAGTTCTACAGCATTGAATACCTTCCCCGACTGCTGTAGTGCTGTGACTTTGAGCAGTGCATCGATGAATGAAGAGCGCGTCAGCTCTTCGCCAGCGTCGCTATACAGGGGATAGGTGATGAATATTCGCTGCTTGCCAGACTCAAGTAGGTGTGGGTTATTGGTGAGTGCTTGATAGAACTGTATCCTCTCGCCTTGCAGAAAGCGCTCTTCCGATTCAGGAAGCTCTTTGCCTAGAAATGTTTCAGGTACATAGCGTCCGGGGAATTCTCCATCAACTGCTCCGCAGAGGATAATCACACGGAAGGGAATACTGCGAATCTGCTCTATCGTTGTAATGGTTACCCCATAACCAAGCTTCTCGCGTATTTGGTAACGTCCTCGTCGCACGGCAGTGCGCAAGCGTTCTACATACTCGGCGAATGGGCGCTTGCGCTCTTTTGGAAGGTCTGCGCGGAACAAGTATTCGCGGCTATCACGTTCTTGGAGAAAGGCTGTCAGTTCTTGAATAATCTTTAGCAGTTCTGCAAGTGCTCGTGCATCTTGTTCAACCTCTTCGTCTAATCGTAGGAGTTCTGTCATGCGTTGGGAGTCATGCCCAAATGATGAAGATGAAAGAGCACGTACATCCTGATGAAAAGCGCAAATTTGCTCATACACACGAAACTGTGTAATGATACGATGCATGACAAACTCTGCAAACTCAGTTGGAGTGAGCGTAGTGAGTTCACTTGGCAGCATGGTGAGCAGTGCAGTGAAATCGCGCGCAGCAAGCTCAATTTCCTCGATGTACCGTTGTGTTTCTGCAAGCTCATCACTATCGGCATTAGGGTCTTGGTTGAGTGCAGTTAGACGCTTCGATAGATGTTCGAGGCGACTGTTCATGCGCTGTATCCACTGCTCTGCACCATTGCGCCCAAACATCATTCCCCCGCGAATCCGTAAGCGCTCAGCAACACTGAACAAATTGGCAGCGTTGAGTTGAATATTCTGACGACCTTGCTCTTTACGCTCAAAGCGTAGGTATGGGCTTTGGAGAGCGCGATGTACGTCGTCGCGTTTATATCCGTATAGTACCATATCGAGGACTGCAAAAATAGCCGTTACTACAGGAGATTTCTCCAAAGGGAAGCGGTCAGTAATATTCGAGGGGATGTCATACAGAGCAAACATCTCTCTGAATAAGCTTGAATACTGCTCCGGGCGACGCATAACAATGCACATCTCGCGCAGGGGTACGGCTTCATACAAAGCGTAGTAGCGTATAAGCTTGGCAATAGACCGTACCTCCTCGGCGCGGTCTTTGAATGCGATAATGTGGATTGTTTCGTTAAAGCCATCATGCCGAATATCTTCCTCTGTATTAAAGAGCCAGCGTCGCAAGTAGGAGGCTTTAGGGTAATGCTGTTCTCGTTGCTCCTTAAAGCGGTGATTTGGTTCTGCGTCGGTCGTATAGGCTTTATAGCATGGTGTGAGTGGAAGGGGCATAGTGCCATCGTGTGTTGGTGCCCCGCCAATTCCTTGAAGAGAGGCAACAACATGCTGCAATCCACCGAAGAGTGGACCGTTCACATCGGAATAGTCGAGTAGAATGCGTACATGGAACGGTGCATAAAACAGTGCTGCAAGAAAATGCTCTTCGGGCTTTTTAAATGCTGTGAATCCATCAATAACGAGAGTTGTTACGTGTGGTAAGAGAGTTGACCACTGCTTGGTAATCTGTTCACCTGTGTGTAGGTTTCCTGTACTGCTGTTGGTGGTAAGCTGAGAAGTAACGCGATGCAGAAGCTGGGGGTAGTCAACAACAGTGTCGCCCAAGACGTTCTGATATGCTTCATACAGCGTTGCAATATCGGCAAGGCGCTTGGGATCTGTGATGACGCTATGGGTGCGAGCATGTGCAGTGTGCAGGTCTGCACGAAGATTGTCGGGAGTAATACCGTCTTCTTTCAACCCTAGAATAATGCTGGATAAGCGCTCTAGCACTGCGGGTGCGATAGCTTGGAATGTACCGCTGCCGCTTGTGAAGAACTTCATGTTCTGCCGGCAGCGTTCAGAGGCTTCTTCCATCAGTGCAGCGATGAGGGCTTCGCTTGCTATGCGCGGCATGGTGTTTCCAAAAAGCAGTGTGGCTACATGGCGAACAAATCCCTCGAACGTAAATATCTGTAATTGAGAGACCGGTTTCCCTGTTTGCTGAAAGACTGTGCGTGTTCCTATGCGCTTGAGCAGGCGAACTCGTCGCTCGGTTGGTACAATACAAATGACTGACTGTAGTGCTGTATGCGCTTGTTCAGCGACTTCCTGCTCAAAGATTTCCTCGAGTGTGTTGTTGTAGGCAAAGCGTGAAGGCTGGCTATTGTGTAAGACGTACATGGTGTGTTCAGGCAAGCAAGTAAGGGACAAGCAAGTAAGGGAATATCCAAGAGCAAGCTATTGCCGCATATGCGTACTGTGCAGCTGATATAATCTTTGCAAGCATGTTTGTGTGGCAAAGCGCAAATGTTCTAGTGAAGAATCGTTGTGAATGACGCAGTCTGCCTGTTTTCTTTTTTCGTCGGCTGGAATCTGTGCGTAAATGCGTTTGCGTGCTTCTTCTTCGGATAGTTGGCGTCTTTGGACAAGTCTCTGAATACGCAGTTCTTCGGGGGCATCCACAACTATCACGGCATCGTAGAGTGTATGTGCACCTGTTTCAAAGAGCAATGCACTTTCTATAAAGACGAACTGGTGACCCTGTACGAAGAGCGCACGTGCTTGCTGAGCAACTTCATGCCATACAGCGGGGTGGATAATACCATTAAGTGTTGCGCGCCGTAGATTGTGCTCTTCTGTTGTACCAAAAACAAGTGCAGCCATTGCTGCACGGTCGAGAGTTCCATCAGGTTTATACACATTCCCAAATGCTTGGCAAATTTGCGCTCGGACGCTCTCATGCGTGTTAGTGATATCTCTTGCGATGTCATCAGCGCT
The DNA here is from genome assembly GCA_025055035.1 of Candidatus Kapaibacterium sp. Taxonomy (GTDB): domain Bacteria; phylum Bacteroidota; class Ignavibacteria; order Kapaibacteriales; family UBA4661; genus PH2015. The sequence continues at coordinate 13,261 of JANWZB010000022.1, read as the reverse complement.
CAACACAGGATGTCCAACGTCGCGTATGATAGCGGCAACCGTGCTTTTCCCACTGCCAATGCCTCCCGTTAAGCCAACAAGTGCCTGGTTCGGTGATACTTTAGTGCGGGCAAATGTATGCGCTATGTCATTTGTGAGCATATAGTACTACGATACAACGAGAGGAACAAATGTAAAAGTTCGACCGCTAAAAAGTCCTTTGTCACTTAGTTTGAGATCTGGAATGACTAGCAGTGCCATAAACGATAATGTCATAAAGGGCGCGTGTAAACGAGAACCAAGGGCTTTAGCGCGTGCATCAAGGCGGGCATATGCCTCGCCAACAGCATAGCCATCTGCGTCGGTCATAATGCCTGCGATAGGGAGCGGAAGAACATCAAGAGTGCCGTCGTCGGATACAGCAATACCACCTCGTACAGAGATAACAGCGTTGACAACGGCTGCAAGCTCCTCATCGCATGCTCCAACGGCAAGAATATTGTGGGAATCATGCCCGACAGAAGAAGCAATTGCGCCACGTTGCAGCCCAAAGTTTGTAATAAACCCTACTGCTGGTGGAGCATCGTAGTACCGATTGACAACCGTGAACTTGAGAATATCTCGCTGAATGTCAGGAAGTATCACGCCATCCTGCACGTGCAATCGTTCGATGCGTTCCCGTGTTGTAAGCTGTCCGTCATGCGCTTCAATAACTCGCACACACACTGATTGTGCTGTGCTATGATAAGAAACACGGAAGTCTTGCGCGTGCTTTGGTGAACAATTGAAACAATTTACATGAGCAGCAGTATGACGCTCAATAAGGGTTCGCCCATGTTCTGCAACGCAACGACCGTTGATATATGTACGCAGTGTTGTGAAGTCGCGAAGATTATCAATCTCAATAAAATCTGCTGGGTCTCCAACGCGGAGCAGTCCTACGTCTAGCCCATAATGAAGAACAGGATTCACGCAGGCACAACGTAAAACATCGAAGACATCATGACCATTGTGCACGGAACGGCGCACAATGCTATCAATATGACTCACAGCAAGGTCGTTCGGGTGTTTGTCGTCGCTGCAGAACATGACGTGCGCAGTGTGCGACGAAATAAGGCTATGTAGCGCATCGTAATTTTTGGCGGCTGAACCTTCTCGGATAAGAATCTTCATACCGTATTGGAGCTTGTCAAGCGCTTCTTCTAAACTCACACACTCATGGTCGGTCGAAATCCCAGCGGTACTGTAGCGTGCTATGTCTTCGCCACGCAGTCCGGGCGCATGACCGTCGATAGGGCGGTGCAGTTCGCGTGCAATGCGAATTTTGTGCATAACGACCGCATCGCCTGCGAGAACACCGGGAAAGTTCATCATTTCGCTGAGGTAGCGTAAACCGTCATACTCGAAAAGCTCACGGATGGCGTCAAGTGATATTGTGCCACCTGCTGTTTCAAAGTTTGTCGCTGGTACGCATGATGGCACACCGAAAGCGAATTTGAACGGAACGAGGCGTGCGTTGTCGAGCATATAGCGTACACCATTGATGCCTAAAACATTAGCAATTTCATGTGGATCGGAAACCGTTCCAACTGTGCCATGAACAACTGCCATGCGGGCAAACTCTGATGGTGTGAGCATTGAACTCTCAATGTGTACATGTGCATCGATGTAGCCTGGTATGATGTATGTGTCGTACTGTGCATCGTCGTATTCCAGTGCAGCAATAGTGGTATTGTGGACGTGGATTGCTCCTCCACGAATTGTTCGCTCTAGAACGTTTACAATCATGCCGCTGCGGGAGTATGACGTAGGTACAGGAGAATAGGACATGGCGAAAAATTTTGAGGCGAAGAGAAATTTTGTTTGCAAATATAGCAGCATGCCTGCTATATTGCAACGCTCTTTGCGTTCTGTACACTAAGCGCATGGGCAGTTAGCTCAGTTGGTCCAGAGCGCCTGCCTTACAAGCAGGATGTCGGGGGTTCAAATCCCTCACTGCCCACTCCAACCCCAACTGGGGTTTTTCGTTTCCCCGTACCGGGAAGAAAAAGTCTGACTTGATGATACATACAGCGCAGAAGTGGCGGAATTGGCAGACGCGCTGGACTCAAAATCCAGTGGGCTAACCACCCGTGTGGGTTCGACTCCCACCTTCTGCACTGTAGAAGTATATCTTTCTTGCTCTGCGCACTAGAGTATAGCTTTCCTCTTTCAGGTCATGCATGCTAGGGCTTAAAGTATGTAGGAAGAGCGCTATCTTAGGGGAACTGTGTGTAGCAAATGGGGATAGCACTGGCTTCCAGACTCTACTGATATAGCGGTTGTAATTCGTTTCTTGGTAAAGAGGTAACTACAGAGCAAAGAGTTCTGAGCCCACGATCTCTATCTTCCCAAAAAACAACAGTCGTTGAATCGCCCGTATACCAGAGCCATTCTCCTTTGTGAAGAAGCTGCCATGTGCTATCGTGGAAGGCTATGTGCTGTGCAAGCGTTTCGTCGATATTGAGTTCCCACATGTACAGTAACGTTGCTCCACGCTGAAAAACAAGGTGCGCAGATTTTTTCCCGCGTTCCTCCGATACTACCCCGCCAAGAAGCTGAGCATTGATCCTCGGATGAACGATGTGGTAGTCTATACCGTGAGAGCGAAAAAACTGGTCGAGGTCTTGATAGGAGCTTGTTCTATACTGAAGGGTGATTTTCCCCTCTCGCACAGCGTAGTAATTTTGGAGCGATTCCTGAACAAAGACTGCTGTGTGGTAGGGCGTTCGTTCGTTGCTGCGGTGTACTTTTGGCGAAGTGTCGTGGTTCTGTGATATAAATAATTGGATACCAAGCCAACCAAGAATAAGCAAACCGAAGGCAGCAGCAAGAACAAACGGTCGAGACTGCAGTGTCTGTATAATTGTAAGAGCATAGTGGGAGGCTGATGTAATGTGTGCTTTGGGCTCTGATAACGTTGGTTGGTGTTCCTGAAGAGAGCTACTTTCTTGGTGACTACTCTGGTGAATGTGGTGCATAATGCTGTCATAGTGGGCTGCTTGCTCAAGGGCAAGCAGAACAGCTTTGCGAGCATCGGGTGGAATAGCCTTTCGTAGAGTAGATGCACGGCGGCGAAGGAGCATTTTGGTAGCAAGCACTGAGCGGTATTCTGCAGCAAACGCTGGGTCCTCGCGGAGCTTCTGCTCCACAAGTAGGCGTTCTTCGGGGGAGAGCTGTCCGTCAATTAATGCGCTGAGATGTTCTTCGCGAATGTGCATTGCTATCGTGCGTAATGATGATATTGTGCGAGAATTGTTAGGCGAAGTAGTGTTGTAGTGTGCTGTGTATGATATGTTGAGGAGTATATAGTGGTTGCGATGTTCTGTTCAAGTAGGTGGCGAACCATCATGAAAGCCTCGTGCTTGTGCATAGAAGTATAGCTTGTTGTACAACAGCTTTCGTGCTCGATGTAAGCGTGAGCGCACAGTTCCTATAGGAATGCTGAGAATATCTGCAATTTCCTCGTACGTCATGCTTTCGATATCGCTCAAGATAAGTACTGTGCGAAATGCTTCGGGTAGGGACTGTAGGGCTTGAGTGACTTCGTCATCAAGCAGCATGTTGAACAAAGTATCCTCAAGGTTATTTGCATCAACGTTTGCAGGGCGGAGCGTCTCGTAGTATTCCTCAATTTCGTCGTAGCGCACTTTGTCTGGTTCGCGAGACTGCTTACGATACCGATTGATAAACGAATTCTTTGCTATCTGAAACAACCATGCCTTGCAATTAGTTCCTTGTTGGAAGCTATCGAAGAAGCGGAATGCTTTCAGGTACGTTTCCTGCAGTAAGTCGCGTGCGTCCTCGCTATTCCCCGTAAGGTTGTAGGAAAAGTGGTACACTGAGTCCATGAATGGCAAAGCTTCACGCTCAAAGGCGCGTCGCCGCTCATCAAGACGGCGTTGTTCAGCATGGACGTGTTCATCGGATATGCTATTCGACCCTAACGGTGTTCCTGTACCACTCATGGACAAATGCTCGTGCGATATGTACTACACGTAGAGACAAAGCGAGTGTGTGCTTTTAACCCTTCCTATCAGACGAACATCTTGAACTGTTGTACGGTTGCTGTGTGAAGAAACAGCACGCGCTATGGCGCTACAACGATATTTCAAGCTAAGACACTACACATCGAAAGCAAAGATAGCAAAAACTGTATCGTTTATTGCAGAGAATCTTTAGAACAAAAAGAATATTCTTCGTGTAATCTGAGGTAGAGAAAAAAGTACTTGGCACACGATTTGCGTCAGGTATATAATCGCCAGTATGGAGAAAATTTTTCTATAGTAACGCGGCAAACTTGTATTTTTCGGTATGAATGTCTATCTTTTTTGCTTGTGTGCCGCCCGTAATAGTTTTGCGTGTTTACTACTGTAGAGGATAGCATATGGGAAAGAACTTCGGCAATCCAAATATTAATACAAAGCTGAGTATGCTTATCGAGGAAAGCGCGAGCTTTATACGTCGCTATATCGATGACTTGCAGATGCATAAGCAACGGCAGGAAGTACTCGAGCAGATTGTACAGGGTGCTGAAGGGTTGCACACACCGGGTGAGGTGTACCGACCATTCTCTTCGTTTGCGCCGGTCATTCCTATTGAACAGGCCAGTGGTAATGAACCTTCTTTGCAACTACTTATTAAGGGGCGACAATGACACTATACTACCTTGATTCCACCGCATGGCTTCAATACTACATCCGCCAAACAGGTTCAGATACTGTCGCTGCATTCTTCACACCTTCCACTATATTAGCATGTTCTTCATTTGGCTTGACAGAAATCGTAGTAGCACTGAGTCGCATGGCATATTCAGGAACAATTTCGCATGAAGACCTAGCTCAAAAAATCCACGATGTGCAGAACGATTGGACGCAATTCCTTCAGGTACATCTATCCTCTCGCCTTACAAAGCTTATTGAATCGGTAGCGCTGAAGCATAATTTATCTTCTGAGCGTACACTCCACCTAGCATCAGCAATTCTTGTGCGTGAGCACGTACAGCGTAGCGGGCTAGATATTCAAACCCACTTCGCTTCTGCCGATACTGAGCTCCTTAACGTTGCAGTGCGGTATGATTTCACACCTATTGATGTATCAGCGCAAGCCTTGTAGTACTCCTCTTGTAATGATATGCGCTCTAATGTACCTATGTGCTACTGGGTATGCTCTGCAGCATACTGTCCGTGATACACTGATAGTGAATAATGCCTTCGATACACTTCTACTACGGCGCACATATTCGTTATGGCATCTAGACCTGCACGGTAGCATAGGTGCTGGGTACAACATCGGGTCGCTGGAATTACCAGTAAGCATCAATACACCAACAATCCGTGCATCCTTCGTCAATCCAGGATTGTTTTCTGTGCAAGGATGGAGGACAGGAATACAATGTTGGTACACTCCAATCTCAGCGGCATTGTCGTATCGTATTGGTGGTGGCATAAGTATGCATCACCAGTCCGCGCAGCTGCAGTATTACCTGACAGCTTCTGAGTATGAACGCCTGCACAGCACAGTACAACTTAGTGCGATTGAACCTAGCATTGCAGTAGAAGTTGCGAATGTTTGTATACCAAATATGGCAGTACAGGCGGCAATAGGACTAAGTTGGGTGTACACAGCATTGGTGCAAACACAATATATACGTCATAACACCGTTCGCACATATACTCCGGTAGAGCAGCTACACGTTGCTGCACCATATGCTAGTGTCCATCTTGGGATTGCATATGCGCTGCGTCCGCAAGAATACCGATGTCTATACAATAGCTATTGGCGTAGCGTATGTACGCCGTCGCTGATGGTAACGTGGCAGCCACTCATAGCAGAATCTGCTTCGGTGCAGTGGGGAACACTGGGCGTACGTATAGGCTGCTCATGGTCGCTCGAACCGTTTTCTGTTGATACGCTGTCGGTACGTCCGCAAGTACATGAAGTACCAATTCTTGCTCAAGACCATCTCTCATTTCCTACTATTCCTCGTGATGATGATGGAATAGTGAGCCACATAGCAGTACCACAAGCTAACACTGATGCAATACTCGAAGACCGTGTTATTGTGTTTCGTCCCAGAAGCTCACCATTGCCGTACGGTGCGCCTATCGAAGCGTTACACATATTGCACAATGCTTTGCAGTATCTACGTTCTGGAGCAATATGTACTCTGACGCTTACCATGCCTGCTCAAGAAAGTTCATTAGAGGATAGTAGCCTTGCTCATGATATTCTGCAGTACGTGGGAAATTACGTATGGAAGCATGTTGGTGCAGAAACACCTATAGTTGCGGGAATAGCAGAAAATCGATATGTGCGTGGGCAGGCATGGCACTTGCGTGTCTGTATTCTGCGGCGTACTCGTTAGCGAAGTACACGAAAAATGCTTTTATCTCGTATATGAATGCGGATAGTGCTGCCATACATTTCTTTGATAGTGTTGCGCACAATATGATGAACACACAGTCACGCACTCATGCTCCTCAGATGGCTCTCCAGCGTTACTTGTTCGGTGCAGAAACAACAGAAGTCGTGCTCATATATGTCGTGATGGTTGCTGGTGGTTTATGGCATATATTTGAGATTTTCCAAACGCCTATGCGCCTTCTCGCAGCACCGATGGTTATGACCTTAACCTTGTGGATAGTATTCCGATATGACCAGCGACTCCGTCGCTTTCGCGATGCAGGAGAACATCCTACAGTTACCGCACGCTTTCACATATGGAGCATAAGTGTTGCAGTAGTATCTTTTGCGGTAGAGTTTGCAGGTGTGAAAACCGGGGCAATTTTCGGTCGTTATATGTACACTGATGTCTGGATTCCATCGTTTCGTGGCGTGCCTATTGCTATCGGCTTTGCGTGGCTTGGTATGTTGCTTGCATCGTTTGGTCTTGCACAGCGCTATAAGTCTTGGCACAGTCTTCCTGCTGCATTCCAAGCTTGTGTGCCAGCAATATTGATGACTGTATTCGATGTGTTTATGGAACCTGCCGCAGTAAAGCTTCATTACTGGGAATGGAGAGACACGACGGGCCATGAATTTTTTGTTGCTCCTATGCAGAATTATCTTGCGTGGTGTGGTATCAGCTACGTATTGGCACTGCTTGCGTTGCGTATGAGGCTATTCAAACAGACAATGCCGCGTATAGCTGCTCATAGCTACTGGGCACAGCTCCTCTACTTTGCTATGGTGGCGTGGGGGAAGTCGTAGTCACGGGAGCACACAAGCACAGAAGCTATGTAAGTAATTTAGGGCAATCATCTGCAACAACACATTGCTCACATTTAGGCTTTGAGCGCGCGGAACAGACTGCACGACCATGCATAATCATAAGGTGTGTGAAATCCCGCCAAAGCCTCTTTGGCATGAGCTTCATAAGCTCGAACTCTAACTTCACAGCATCAGTCCCTGTAGCAATCCCCATGCGATTGACAAGGCGCGTAACGTGTGTATCCACGACAACACCCGGCGTATCAAAGCAATGGGATAGGATAACGTTCGCTGTTTTCCTTCCTACGCCTGCTAGTGATGTTAGCTCTTCGATTGTTTTTGGAACCTCACCGCCAAATTCAGTAATAAGGCGGGCACAGCAAGCCTGAATGTTCCTTGCCTTTGTGCGATAAAACCCTGTAGCGAAAATATCGCGCTCCAATTTTTCTTGGGGTACGGCGCAATAATCGTGTGGTGAGCGGTACTTCTGAAACAAAGTCTTTGTTACGTGGTTGACGCGTTCGTCCGTACACTGTGCTGATAGCATAGTTGCAATAAGAAGCTCGAACGGTGTGGTATATGTAAGGGCAATACGTGGTTCAGGGTATGTGCGGCGCAGGGCAGTCAGAATGCGCCGTAAGCGCCGTCGCTTCTGCTGGAGAGACTCAGAGGGTATCATATAGTAATGGTTTAGGAAATGACCTCCTTATTGTCCATCGCGCACGATTGTATCAGCACGGTCTGGGCTTGTCGAAATGATGCGTACGCGTGCTTCTGAGAGTTCTTCAATGCGCGCAATAAATATCTGTGCTTCTTGTGGTAAGTCTTCATACCGACGAATACCCGCAAGGGGTGTTTTCCATCCTCGGAGGACTTCATATACGGGTTCAACGCGTTCGAGAACTTCGGCATCGGCAGGCATTGTTCGTTGGAGCTTGCCGTTGAGCCTATAACCTGTACAAATCTTGATTTCATCGAAGCTATCAAGCACATCTATCTTTGTTACAGCAAGTTCTGTTATGCCATTCACGATGACAGAATACCGCAACGCAAAAGCATCAAGCCATCCGCAGCGTCGTGGTCTGCCGGTTGTTGCGCCAAACTCATAGCCAATGCTACGCAGCTGTTCGCCGATGCTATCGTGGAGCTCTGTGGGGAAAGGTCCGTTGCCTACACGCGTTGAGTAGGCTTTGACAACACCAAGAATACACGAAATTGCTGTTGGAGGAAGACCAAGACCTGTTGATGCACCACCACTTGTTGGGTTAGAGCTTGTAACAAAGGGATATGTACCATGATCAACATCGAGCATTGCGCCTTGTGCGCCCTCAAGAAGAATACGCTTGCCAGCACGACGAGCTTCGTGTAGAAAGAGCGTAGTATCTGTGATATACGGGTCAATGCGTGTATCGAATTGGCAGTATTCATCGGCAATGGCATCTGCATCAAGTTCTTCGCCATCGTACACCTGCGACAGCAGCATGTTTGCTTCGCGAATATTTGTACGAAGCTTCTCGATAAAGCGTGAGCGGTCGAGCAAGTCAACAATACGGATTCCTGTGCGGCTCACTTTATCAATATATGCCGGACCAATGCCGCGTCCGGTCGTTCCAATGGCGTGCTTACGCTTTGTAGGTGCGTCCTTGGCTGATGCAGCTTTTTCGCGTGCTGCATCAAGAAGTTTGTGATACGGCATGATAAGATGCGCACGATGGCTAATAAATAGCCGTCCGTGCATGCTGATTCCATGCTGTTCGAGCATAGAGATTTCCTCCATAAGCGCTACGGGGTCGATAACAACCCCATTGCCGATAACGCATTGTACATGGGAATGAAGAATGCCAGAAGGAATCAAGTGAAGGACATACTTTGTGCCGTCAATCACAAGCGTATGACCAGCATTCGCACCACCTTGGTAGCGTGCTACAATGTCGGCATCGCGGCTCAGAAGATCCACGATTTTCCCTTTGCCTTCGTCGCCCCACTGTGCACCAACAATCAAAGAAACCATAGAAGTATGTGGAAAATACGCATAGACAGAAAGGAAGCTTATGTACTGCGAAGATATGCGTTCCAATGACCTTTACCAACACCGAGTAGTGTGATTCCGTAGCTGCGAAGCGCTTCGGCAGTGCTGTCGGAGATAATATCAAATGCGTCGATAATGAGGCGTACATTCGGTAGTATAGCGTGGATATCTTCTGCAGTCATCTGGAGGTATTCGCTGTGGCGCACTGCGAAGACAGCAGCATCGTGGTGCAGCAAGCGTATATCATCAAATTGTGTGCAGACCTCGAGACCTTTTTCCGTCCAATATGATACAAGAGGGTCGTGTAGTTGAACACGAGCGCCTGCCTGTGTACAGAGATCGTAGAAGAGTTCTGCTGGGGAATAGCGTGTGTCAGCAACATCGTTGAGATACGAGACACCAAAGAGCGTAATGTGCTTGTCTCGCAGGTCGGGAAATACGCGCTGAAGAAGTCTCACTGTGTGGGTGGGCATCAAGTCGTTGGTGTTGATAGCAGAAAGCGACATGTCGAGGTGCTTGCCGGGAGCAAAGAGCGATGAGTACGACCAATCAGCAAGCAACGAATCTTTGGTAAGGCAATATCCGCCAACACCGAAGCCCGGAGACATGATATTACGATGCGTTGGGCGAACGCGAATTGCGCGGATAACATCGAATAGATTTACTCCTGCTGCTTCAGCAAATTCTGTCCACTCCTGCATAAACGCAATATTCATTGCTCGGAAGGAATTTTCCAAGACCTTCGACATCTCGCTAGCTGTTGGCGAGTGAAGTTCTGTTAAAGGGAAATCACGGGTATTGATGAATGACGACAAGAACTCGCGTGCAGCAATACAAGCAGCTTTGTCTGTTCCAGCATAGACACGGTAGAAGTCAGTGATAGAGCGCAAATAGTCTCGACCCGGCATAACACGCTCGTACGAATGCGCAATGTGAATAGTACTCGTATCTAAGCCACGCTCACGCCCAATGCGCTCAATCATTGGCTTGAGAATGTTTTCCGTTGTGCCGGGCGGTACGGTAGTTTCGATGAGAATCAGGGTATTGTTGGTTATACGCTCAGCAACAACTCGAAGAGCTTCTTGGTAATTCTCAAGTGTAAACTCGTATGCTCGCGCATCACCGAGTCTAGCTTTTTTGATATCCAGATGAATATCAACAACAATGATGTCGGCGAGTGTGTAGGCAAATGACGAGTATGTCGCTGTAAGATTACCAGCATGATAGGCAGCTGCATATGCTGCATCGAGGCTTTTGTCCGTAGAGACAACAGGAGGCAAGCCTGTATTAACGCGGGCGATTTTCCAGTAATTCATCTCATCAGGCAAATCAATGCCAATAACGTTATATAGTGGGTTGCCATGTGTATCACGGGCGCGCGCTACAGCAGCTGCCATCGCCGTTCCTACAAATCCTAAACCCTGAATAACAACAGTCTTTCGGGTGTTATGTACAAATTCAGACAAGCGCTGTTGTTCTTCGGTAGCGTTAATAGTGTACTCAATAACATCACCAAATGGGGAGCGGGAAATCATATTAGGAGATAACAATATGCTCGATAAGCGTCGCTGGTAAGCAGCGAAATTACAAAAAGAATGTTATCTGCACGCTATCAATGAGCGTAAGCCATGCGCTACTTGCAACAATGCTTCTGCTTCGGTATGCAAGTGTCGCACTAAACGACTATTCACAAAAAAGCCCAACATACCTCGACAGTGGTAATGTTGAGCTATGATGAGTGCAAAAGCTCCATGCTTATGAGTGTGGCAGACCTAGTTTTTGCAGAATAGCGATGAGTGCTGCTTGCGTTCGGGTATCAGTTTCAAGATAGTTTTTGACCATAGTGCACGAGTGAATAACTGTAGTGTGGTCACGGCCGCCAAAGTGCATACCGATGCTTTTGAGTGACAGTTGTGTGTACTGTTTGAGTAGATACATCGCCATCTGCCGTGCAAGCACAACCTCCTGCTTACGGGTTTTTCCTGTAATTAGGGCGGGCGAAATGTCGTAGTATTCCGACACAGCTTGCAATACAGTTTTAACAGAAACTTCTTTAGGCGGTTGTTCTGTTGCAATGCCTTTGACGACTTCTCGCGCGAGATCAAGCGTAAGCTCACGTCCGTCGAGCGAAACTTTCGCTAGCAAGCTAATAAGACATCCCTCAAGTTCGCGAACACTGGATGTAATATTGCGGGCAAGATATTCCATAACATCTACAGGCAACTCCGCACCTTCATCAGCAGCTTTGCGTTGGAGGATTGCTAGGCGCATCTCATAGTCTGGTGGCTGTATATCGGCTGTTAAACCCCATTGGAATCGGGAAATTAAGCGTTCGTCAACGCCTTGAATCTCTTTCGGAGGCTTATCGCTAGTGAGGATAATTTGCTTGCCCGACTGGTGTAGGGCGTTAAATGTGTGGAAAAAGTTATCCTGAGTCTTTTCTTTACCGCTAAAGAACTGGATGTCGTCTACAATCAAAATATCAACGCTTCGGTAGAAATTTGTGAATTCGTTGACTTTACCGCTCTGAATAGCGTTAATATATTCCATTGTGAAGCGCTCGCTGTTTGTGTAGAATACACGTATGTTGCGGTGCAGCTGAAGAGCGCGATTCCCCAATGCGTGGACAAGGTGCGTTTTCCCCAATCCCGTGCTGCCGTATATCACAAGCGGATTATATTTTGTTTTGCCGGGATTTTCTGCAATAGCGATGGCTGCTGCTGCCGCAAGCTGATTGCTTTCGCCTCGAATAAAGTTCTCGAATACGTAATTCGGGTTGAGATATGTTGGGAAATTTTGAGGGATGGATTGCTGCTGAGCAAATGGCAAGCCCACCTGCGCAAAGCTTGGTTGTCCTACCGGTTGCTGACGCATCGCTGGCAGGCGAATAGTACGGTCCTCTAGCGTGATGTCTTCGGACTTATCAATAATCACTTCATACTGCAGCTCAGCGTGGGGACCAAGGATTTGGGCAATGACAGTACGCATGAGCGCCCCATAGTGCTCTTCAATCCACTCGTAATAGAACTGGCTTGGTACTTGGATGAGAAGTTTTGAGCCATTCCATGATAGTGCACGAATGTTCGCGAACCATGTACGAAACACTTGATGGTTGATATTATCTCGGATAATGTCTAAACATTGTGCCCACAGGGCATCAGCCGATGATGCCTCTTGAGAAGAAGCGGTAGAATGAGGCGGCGCTATATGCGGCGGTGGAGTACCGGAGCTATCGTGTGAAAACAGTGTTGTAGCATCGTGGGGCATAGCGTTCCCTTATTACGTAAAGCGTCAAACAGAGAATACCAAAATAGCCTGTTCTGTGTGCGTACTGTGCAGCAGATTCAAAGTCCATGTCTTTACACTTGCCGGATGTACAGCAGCGAGGAGTATAAATCTCCTTCGAGCAAGTCCAGGGTATAGTTGCATCAAATCTCTAGACAAATCTGTTGTAGCTAACCTGCTACAGAGTGTTGTGCAGAGCCTGATAGCGTTATACCACCACAGGGTACTGTAGAGAAAAAGCGGGGTGAGAGCGTAAACGTTGCTCAGGACGACACAGCAGAGGGCATCGTACAGTGTGGTACATCTGTCAATGCCTAATTACTAGCTCGGACGAACACTCGTACTAGCATGCTTCAATCTATGAAGCAATTATGCGAATTTTGGCTGTTCTGCCAAAAAGATTTTTCTTGAGGTGCAGCGTGTGATACGTTCAGCGTATTATGGTATTATGTGCTCCTGCCTGAAAAACATAAACTTGCTGGAAAGCGCATGAAATCGTGAAGTATCTAAAAAAGTTTTCCACAAGTTTCCACATGCTGGAAAAATGCTGTGGATAACATAACAAAAAACTTGCATATCGATAGCTTCAGGTTTTACGCCATTCTGGCATGCGTATTGGCAAGCCTTTGCTGGAGAGGAAGCTCTTGAGTTGAGGAATATGAATTTCGCCGAAGTGGAATAAACTTGCTGCAAGTGCTGCGTCTGCTGCACCACATC
>JANWZB010000229.1 GCA_025055035.1 Candidatus Kapaibacterium sp. | reverse complement strand
AGAGCTGTATCTTAACAACAATCGCTTGACGGGGAATATACCGTCTTGTATCGTTGAGTATCGCCAGCTGGTGCGCATACATCTCCAACATAATTTCTTGACAGGTAGTATTCCCGAACGTATTGTAGAGCTTGCGAATTTGCGAGAGCTTATACTTGCTAATAATCGATTATCAGGAGCATTACCGCAAAGTTTCAATCGAGGGCAGGTGCAAGCTGTGGCTGGCAAGGCTGCGCAAGAACAATTCTTCCAGACACTAGAGCGGCTTGATGTATCTATCAATAGCTTTTCTGGCGAGATACCATCGGGTATAACAACGTTGACGGCGCTACGAGAGCTGCGGCTCAATGATAACCGTTTCTCTGGGATGCTACCTCAGCGCCTTGCTGCGCTTGTTCGCCTAGAATTCTTTGACGCATCGCGCAATCAGTTAACCGGCACAATTCCAGAGAATATCGGGTTTATGAGGCTCATCAAGCAGTTTTCAGTGTCGGCAAATAGACTAACAGGAAGCATTCCAGAATCGCTAGGCGAGTGCGAGTTAATAGAACGCTTGGACCTTGATTCCAACGCTTTAGAGGGTGCAATGCCACAGCGAATGCAGTTTTGGAGCAGCCTGCGGCGTGTGAATCTGGCACATAACCGTGTGACGAGTATTCCAACGCTTGCAGCGTCGCGGACAACACTCGATATGTTACATGTGCAAGGCAATCGCCTCACATTTGAAAGCCTTGAAGGCAATATTGGTATCCCAAACTTCCAGTATGTACCGCAAGATAGTGTAGGAATAGCACAAACACTTGCATTCCGCCCCGGTAGCCGTATTCTGCTTAGTATACGTGTAGGCGGAACAGCGAATGTCTATCAGTGGTATAAAAACGGTATACCGTTCGGTGCTCCAAGTGCTTCGCCATCGCTTCTTGTAACAGAGAATGCGACAGTAGCAGATAGCGGCATATATGAGTGCCGCATTACAAATACACTTGTTCCGAATTTGACGCTTATTAGCCGCCCATGGCATATTATCGTGAGTTCACAGGCACCGGTGCAGGTAACGGCAAATCCTGTTGCACAGCCGAATATTATTGCACCACCCCATGCTGCACGGTTTGTGCCCTATGCAGTACGGCTACGCTGGACTTCTGCTGAAGGAGCGACGTCGTATGAAGTGCAGGTTGCAACAGCAGCAACATTTACTGCACCTATTGTGAATGCTACTATTTCCACAACAACGCACGCAATTAGTGGCTTGCAGCCAATGGTGCGATACTTCTGGCGTGTGCGGGCTATTGGTGCTGATGGAACGGCAAGCGCGTGGACACGAGCATTCTTTACAACAGCAGGACTGCATGAGCGACGCACAATCCAGATAAGTTCAATTGATTTTGGGCGTGTTCCACTG
>JANWZB010000228.1 GCA_025055035.1 Candidatus Kapaibacterium sp. | reverse complement strand
AACTCTGGTGTTGAGCTTACTTTTGCGACGGCAATGTTGAAGGGTCCTGTTACTGTCAAGAGCAAGGAGTCTCGCTTCCACAGCGCACCGGTAAACTGCCCTTGCTGCTTTCGTCCATCCACCTCGACTACCAAGTTTCCTTCAGCACGGAGAGATTGAATAAAGGCAGAACGCTGCTCTAGAACACGCTCTAGAGCAAAGTTTGCTGGTCGCTTGCCCTTTACCACTGTACTTGTCGTTGTTGTCGTTGTAGCAGCACATCCTGCAATGAGGAGTATCTGCATACCTATTCCAGCTTGTAACAATATTTCCCGTGTTCGTAGTATTACACCAATGATATCAGCATATTGGCATACTCTAGCAGGTCTGGAGGAGTTCATACACATCTGATTTGACAGAGTTCTTACAGAGTTCTTATAATATCACTTTGTCGCCGTGCCATTAGAAAGGCGTTCCTTCACCGATGCTCGATTAGGCTCTTTGAGCAGTGCTTCACGCCACGCTTGCACGGCGTTCGCAGTATCACCAAGCTTGTGGTACACATCGCCTAAGTGCTCATAAATTGTTGCGCTTGCTTCTCCATGCTCGATTGCTTGCAGAATATAGGTCAGCGCTTCTTTGTATTCGCCACGTTGATATAGTATCCACCCCATCGTATCAAGATACGAAGGATTTTTTGGCTCAGACTGTAGAGCTTTTTGAATCATCGTGTGAGCGCGATCGAGATGCATTTTGCGTTCCGATAGTGAATATGCATAGTTGTTATTCGCAAGAGCGTTATTGGGGTCTATCTGCAATACATGCTCATATGCAGCGTCGGAAGATGCTATATCTCCGCATATACTGTACAGTATAGCAAGTTGATTCCATGCATCTATATTAGTGGAATCTAAGCTCACAGCTCGGCACAATACATCAATCGCATGATGATTGCTATCGAGCTGAGATAGCCCTATTCCCCAAAGAAAAAACAACTGACTTTGCTTAGGGAAGCGCCTTGCCCCATGCTCAGCAACGCGCACCATTTCTTTGTACTGCTGTTTCTGAAAATAGAACATGCAAATTTGCAGTGGCACCTCCGCAACTGAGTCGGCAAGGCTTAATGCACGCTCGAAATATGCATGGCTACGTGTAGAACGGTCGAGATATCCAGACAACATGCCACTTACAAGCTGTATTTGCCATGATCTTGCATATCCTGCTTTATTTTTTCCTTCCAGATAGTCGAGCAACTTATCAGCATATGTGCGTGCGATGAGAGAATTGTCGAAATCGCTCAAGAGACCATTTGCATAGCGCAGGACAAGCGTCATTGCTTCATTGTCGCTGATAATTGGCTCAGACGAAACGAGTAGACTAAATCCCTGTTCGTATTTCTTTTGCAGCATATACGCATCCATCAGCGTCCACAGAACAGCTTGGTTGTCAGGAGCAGCACGCTGGAGCTTTTCCAAGCACTCAAGCGCTTTA
>JANWZB010000227.1 GCA_025055035.1 Candidatus Kapaibacterium sp. | reverse complement strand
CGGGTCTGCCTTAAGCCGATAGTGTGTAACAACAGAACACTCCTTTGCAAATCCCTCTGCATGCCCTTCCTCCTTTTATAAAAAACTTTTGGGCAAAAAAATGGGAAAGTACGCATTAACGTGCCCAGTCTCTTTAAACATTGCATCGAGTGTCTGCTGCATTTTCTCCCAAATTGCGTATCCGTACGGTTTAATCACCATACAGCCACGTACAGGGGAATGCTCTGCCAAGTCAGCGCGTCGAACAAGGTCGTTGTACCATTCCGAATAATTCTCACTTCGTTTCGGTAAGGCGCTTTTAATACTCATCGTTTCTATGTGTGCAGTTGTTGTGGGAAGCGTCGATGTACTCTTTATCGTTCAAAACGCTTGCGCATTGTGTCAGCGATTGTTTTTGCTACATCACTAGCAGACTGGGCGATATCACTAATTTTTTCAGCAAGTGGGTCCTGAGAGTTGATAAACTCTTCTTTGTACTTCTTTGCTGCGGACTTAATGTTTTCAACGATACTCTCACGCTCTACATCATCGGGAGTTGCATAGTGTGGTGCATCATACATACGCGGCATTGTATCGTCATTTTGAGCAAATCCACCGCTAAGTATGCGTGCATATTCGCCAGAGTCCACCCACTTTTTGAGTTCGACAAGACGCACAACAGGAAATGGATGTGTTTCCCCAAGAAGATTGAGTACCTTGTGAATGCTGTCTACCATCGTGCCACCAGATTCATATTCGTACGCTTGAGCGAAGAACTCATTGATATTCATGTCCGTTACGTGTCGTCCGCCAGCTAGCTTCATTTCTAGTGTATAGCACACTTCGGGATCTTGCACCACCAATAGTGCAGCACGGTCGCACGACAGCTCACTTTTTCTGTACCACTCCATAAGCGCCATGCGAATTGCCATAATTGCTGCTCCTCCGAGCGGAATTGACGAGAGCACTGGTAGAGTAAAGTTTGTGAGAAGCACAAGGAGTGTAGAGTAGAGCAAGTGCCCCGACAAACAATGTGCTAGCTCATGTGCTATGACAGCAAGCAGCTCTTCATCGTTCAACGTATCCAACAACGATGAGTTGAGCATAATAAATGGATTATCGACCCCCACAGCTCGCGCATTCACAAACGGATTCGCTGCAACAAACAGCTCCGGAGGGTTCTGTACATCAAGAACACGGCATGCCTCGCACAAGAGCGTATGCACTTTAGTAAACTGCCGCTCCGACACACGCACTGCCGACGCCAAAGCAGCAAGGCGTAGAGAACGTTCTGTCGTTGCACCGATGACTTTTTGCAGCAGCACATCGAGTCCGGGGACTGCTTGCAACGTGGATAGAGCAGCACGGTCAGCAGGATGTTCCCATGCTCGCGGGCTAATATTTGGCAAGATAACTTTAGAGCGGCGCATACGCAACAGCGATGAACACATACCACAGAATACAGATTTTACATGCCACTTGAGGCAGGAACGATGGAGCGTGCTGTGGCAGCCTGCTCAACACTTCTACGTTCTAAGCGCAAGGAA
>JANWZB010000226.1 GCA_025055035.1 Candidatus Kapaibacterium sp. | reverse complement strand
AGAATTAACCCAGCGAACGTATGCTAAGGTTTCGTGGCGGCTCTTGCCATTTCTCTTTGTACTATACATCGTTGCCTATCTCGACCGTGTCAACGTCAGCTTTGCACAGCTTCAGATGAAATCGGAGTTAGGGTTCAGTGATGCAGTATACGGACTTGGTGCAGGCATCTTCTTTGCTGGGTATATTCTCTTTGAAATTCCTAGCAACCTCATTCTAGAGCGCGTTGGAGCAAAATTTTGGATAGCACGCATCATGATCATGTGGGGTATTGTATCATCGTGCATGATGTTTGTACAGTCGGAAACATGGTTTTACGTATTGCGCTTTCTGCTTGGGGTTGGCGAGGCTGGGTTTGCACCCGGAATTATTCTCTACATTACGTACTGGTATCCTTCTGAGCGTCGAGCACGTGTTTTTTCGCGGTACATGATTGCTCTTGCTGTATCGGGCGTCGTGGGCAGTCCTCTTTCTGGCTGGATTCTACACGACATGAACGGTATCAACGGCTGGTCTGGCTGGCAATGGCTTTTCCTTCTCGAGGGTCTTCCAGCAGTTCTACTTGGCATTGTCGTACTCTGGTACTTAGATGACTCCCCGCGTACAGCATCATGGCTTACTGAAGATGAAAAGCAGCTGATAGAGCATTCTCTCGCTGCGGAACAGCGGGCAACAAGCCACACCCATATATCACAGAATCTTCGTCAGGCACTTACTCACCCATATGTTTGGAGCTTGAGTCTCTCGTACTTTTTTATTTTATGCGGGTTATATGGTATCAGTTTTTGGCTTCCCCAGCTTCTTCAAGGTTTAGGAACCCATGACACGTTAATGATTGGGATTCTTTCCGCTGTACTGTACGGAATTGCTGCATGTACCATGCTGCTCGTAAGCAAGCATTCGGACGCAACAGGTGAACGGCACTGGCATATTGCTATATGCGGAAGCATCGGTGCATTGGGCTTTTGCGTGAGCACTCTTGTTTCTCACATTCCTCTTCTTTCATTCGCTGCTCTTATTCTCGCTACCTGTGGTGTGCTAGCAGTGCTCCCTTTGTTCTGGACGCTCCCCACGACATTTTTACACGGCACAGCAGCAGCGGCAGGCATTGCTTGCATCAATTCCTGCGGTAATATTGGTGGTTTTGTTGCTCCTTATGGTATTGGTCTACTGAAGCAAGCAACTGGCTCTTCTCACATAGCAGTGTTTCTTCTTGGAATTGCTCTCTTCATTGGCTGCAGTATTATTCTCAGTATGGCATGCACAACTCAAGAGCATACAGACTGACGGAGAGAACATAATTTGCAGTTTCTTTTGTATATTCGCTTCCAGTCTTGACAGATAGAGCACACGCACGCTACACAATGTACAAACCATTCTTGTTTCACTGCTCTCATCGTTATTGCCATGAGCCAAGCATCTTCTCCTTACTATATTCTCGGCACGCTCAATGCCGGTGGCACTTCATACCGTTATATCGACCTACGCGCACTCAATGCACAGCATGATGGGAAAATTGCTCGGCTGCCATTCTCAATTCGCATTCTTTTAGAAAACGCTATTCGGAATTTTGATGACCTTTCCACAACCAATGCA
>JANWZB010000225.1 GCA_025055035.1 Candidatus Kapaibacterium sp. | reverse complement strand
ATACTCCAGCGCGGTCGATTTCAAACGTGTCCACCTCAAATCTATGATGCGAGTCAATTGCCAGCCGCAGCATATCGAGGCGTTGTGCTGCTGTACTGGATTCTATGGAATCGTCAGCAAGCTTAAACGGCGAGCAGTATGCTGGAACAAAGAACGTTCTGTCTAAATGCATTTGTTCGGTGAAACGATCAGCAATAATAAGATGCGCAATATGCGGTGGGTTATAGCTGCCGCCAATAATACCAATTCTCATAGGCCTTGTCTTCAGTTCAGTGAGATTATATGAAGATATCTACTGCCGATAAACAAGCGTTGCACTTGCTTGTGCTGTTGGCATGATTTGAACATCGTGCACCGTAACGTGTGGCGGGCGCGTACAGCAGAAGAGAACAACATCAGCTACATCACGTGCCGAAAGAGGAGTAAGGCCTTGATATACAGCTTGTGCTCGAGCTGTATCCCCGTGAAAACGAACTTCTGAGAACTCTGTTTCCACCATGCCCGGATCGATATTGCAGACTCGTATGTTATATCCATTGGTGTCGCGGTAGATTGCTTGAGACAAAGAGCGGACAGCACTCTTTGTTGCGCAGTACACGTTTCCTTTAGGATACACCTCACGTCCTGCAATTGAAGCAATGTTAATAATTGTTCCAGAGCGGCGCTCAATCATTTGTGGGAGAAGAGCACGAGTAACATAGAGAAGACCCTTGATGTTCGTGTCTATCATCTCTTCCCAATCATCAATGCTTCCTTCATAGAGGGGTTCTAATCCACGCGATAATCCTGCATTGTTGATAAGAATATCGACTGTTTGCCATGCATCGGGTAAGTCAGCAATACGTGATGCGACGTCATAGCGCTGGCGGACATCGAGCGTCAGAACGTATGATTCTGTTCCAAAACGATTACGAAGTGTAGAGGATAACGCTATAAGGCGCTCTGTGCGGCGTGCTGCGAGAATCAGCCGTGCTCCCGCTTCTGCACATACTTCAGCACATGCATAGCCAATACCTGCCGATGCGCCAGTGATAAAGACCGTTGTGTCCCGAAGGTTCATAAGTCAAGTAGAAGCAAGGTGTGGAGTCGAAAGAACAAGTTGCTAAGGCAATATGATCAAGGAAGCAATACTGTGAGCGCGCCGTACATCAGTGATGTAGAAAGGGCGGTACTTAGTAGAAGTACCGCCCTTGCAAGGAATTGTATGGCGGGGAGTGCATTGTACGTGCTACTCTTGCTCCATTGTCAGCCGCATTTGGCGGCGAATGGCTTTCATTTTTGCCATGCGGCGCTGAATAGAGGGCTTTGTAAAGAATGTGCGCTTCTTATATTCTTTGAGTATGCCGCTGCGTTCATACTTTTTCTTGAAGCGGCGTAAGGCTTTGTCTATAGATTCGCTAGTTTGAATAGTAACGCCAATCACTGAGCAGTATCCTCGGAAATAGTGAAACACATGGAGGGTTTTGGGTCAAATCAACAATGATCTAGTTGCGGAGCTTTTCTATCAAGCGTTTCTCACTTCTGTCCTCAAATTGGACAACGATCGCGTGGCTGCCGTTACTGGTGATTTCTTTACGAATAACTCTTCCTATCGTTTTCCAGACTTCGTGAGAAATTGTATCGCCGATATTGTACTCGTTGCGA
>JANWZB010000224.1 GCA_025055035.1 Candidatus Kapaibacterium sp. | reverse complement strand
CATGTATAAAGGCACGTACACCTCCGCTACCTATACTATTTGCATGAAAAGGATTATGCCGCACAAGTGCAAACTTATACGAGCGCGGATTCCAGAGATTGAGTCCACCTATGCGTGTACCCACCCATATTGTACCAAAGCGATCACAATACAAGGAAAGTATGATATTATCGCTCAGCGCATCTGGTTCGGTAGGGTCTGTGCGTATGATGTGTGGTGGTCTATTGATAGTTCTCGAAGCAGCATTCTGCTCACGCAAGTTTTGATGCGCTTCTTCTGCATTCAGAATCCAAAGACCATGATTTGTTCCTACCCACAGTTCGCCATTTGCTGCTTGCATGATAGCATTGATATAAGCAGCAATTGTTCCATCATCGGTCGCATTCATCGTGTAGACTACTGACTTCGATTCTTCAGGCTGCCACAATGTTAAAGCTGATGGTGTACAGAGCCAGTACGTATCATATGCTGCAGCAAGAATAGACGAATAGTTTTGCTTCGGATTTATCATACCTAGCACTGGCAAGATTGCAGTAATACGCTGCGACACTCTGTCAATTCGAGCAGCTACTGTGTCGGCAAGTACAACCACTGAGCGTTTATCAGCATATACTGCCCATACAGGCCTCTTATAAATACGTGGATCAAGCGTTAGAGGTTGTAGTGTTTCGTTTGTAAGTTTCCATACCCCATCTGAACTCGCCACAACTATAGTATCTTCCTGCTGCACAATGCCATATACAGCCTGCGACGACACCCGACGCACACGCTTGTGTTCATAGCTATACACAAACAATCCCTGCACTGTACCTATATAGACACTTCGAGCATCTGAGTATAATGTTTTTACTCGCGGCACATAGAAACGCTGAAACGTCTCTTGCGCGGCTTCGAACAAATTCAAGCCATTGCGCGTTGCTACCCATAATTGCCCCTTTTTATCTTCGTACACCATGTTAATCCAGTTATCCGACAACGTTGCTGTGTCCTGCAAACGATAGCGATAGACAGTAAATGTGTAACCATCATACTTATTGAGACCATCCTGTGTGCCAATCCAAATAAAGCCACGCTTATCTTGGAGCACACAGTGGGCACTACTCTGTGACAATCCCTGCTCAATAGAAAGATGTTCAAACCGTATTTGATGGTACGATGCAGCGTGCAGGATAACACAACACCAGCAGAGCATAAAGCCCATACAGTAGAGCATACCACGAGCGTTCATAGCACAGAGAGAATTCAAGAATGATAGCGAAGCGTACAAAAAGCAAGAAATATACAATTTTCTGTACCAACCACAGGTACACAGCAAGAAAAACTTTTTATTAACTTGCAAGTTTGCTTCTTTTACTCTGCTTTGTTGTTTGGTTAGGGAGTATATCGCGCACAATAATAGCACAACACGAATCTTGTACAGAATACAGTACGTTATGTATATTGCTTGCACAACCCACAGACGTATTGCACCCAGTATAGTAGGATACAATCTCATGACATGTGGCTCGCTACATATTCATCTCGTAGAAACAGGAGACTTTGCACTTGATGGCGGAGCGATGTTTGGCGTTGTACCTAAGAGTTTATGGATACAGGCATATCACGCACCCGACGAATACAACCGCATTCCAATGCGGGCACGGTGTCTTCTCATTCGTGGGGACATTGCTGGGCAAGAACGTACTATTCTAGTTGATACAGGCAATGGCGAAAAATTTCCACCGAAGCTC
>JANWZB010000223.1 GCA_025055035.1 Candidatus Kapaibacterium sp. | reverse complement strand
AGATAGTTGCTAACATAGTCCCGCTCAGCATCGGAAACAACCCCGTCAGCAATTGCCAATACACTAAAAAGCTTCATGGTATTCACAATAAGTGAATTCTCAAGGCTCTGCTCAATTGCTGCTGTCGAAGTATTCGTAAGAAGATTCTCTGATGTGGACATAGTTTCTGCTACAAAAAGTTGTAGGAGGTATAGCCAGTATGCTAATGTGCATGTGTGCTGTGATGAGGATATGTCAAAATAGTAAACAGAGCGTCGGTGTACAAATCATGCGCCAGCATAATTCAAACATCGATACTGCAAAGCTCCGTACTTACAAATTTGTTGTTTAGTGGTCAGAAAAAAATTTGTATTATCGTAGTGTGTAACGCTGTTCACATGTTGAAAAACATCGAAATTGCGCATAGCGCAAAGAACCTTATACAAAGAACCTTATACTTTGTGCTTTACACCTTTACAGTGCTTTACACCTTTACACAAGTCTGTGCTTGTTTATGTGCAAGCTTGCTTGAACAGTATTTTCTCTCATTATGTGAAGTATGGTAGCTGGCATACAATTTGTTGTTTGCTCAATGACGTAATGAACAACATTCCTCGACGGCGGATTGTTCATCAACCAACTAGAAAACAAAAAACATGCCAGAAATATGTGCTGTTTATTATCCTTCTTTGCTTGTATAATCCGTTACTCCGTGCGTTCTTCGATGTTGTATAAGTGGGCAATTAGATTGTGCATGGTATTATGGGTAATGCGATCGTTGGGATATGCACAAGACACTGCCATAGATGGTTCAACAGGTGCGCCGCCTGACTCCTTGCTTCGAGTACGTCCCAGCCTTGGTGTTATTGCAGCAGGAAATCTCAATTATCATAGAGCAAACTTCAGCCAACTGCCTGGTATAGATGTTCGAACACAAGCTCCTGCGGGCAGCGTTATTCGCTTTACTGATGGATTCAGCGTTGGGTTTTCTGCAGGTGTTGCTTGCGATATCCCATTGTCTGAGTCTATGGGGATAGGGATGCGTATGATGTATAGCTCATTAAATGCACCGCTTACAGCGACAGAGACTATACGAATTGGATTTTTATCAGCAGACGGAAATAGCGTAAGCTTTCGAGATGCTGTTATCGGTTGGAGCTTGGAAAACTTTCTAGGTTTAGCATCTGTGCAAATATTAGCATTGCTGCGTCCTTTTTCTTCGGCGCCGCTCGTACGCTTTCTTCTTGGTGCAGATGTAGGGATGTTTATTTCAAGAACCTTTGCCCAAAGTGAATCTATTGTAAACCTTCACGATGAGCCACAAGCAGTATTCAATAACCTTTCAAAAAATCGAAATCCACAATCTGGGAATCTTCCTCAAGGGCCTCCTATTTATGGGGCTATCGTTGGAGGAGTAGGATATGATATCCCGCTGTCTTCGGGCAATGCTACTACGGTTCTGACACCTGAAATTACATACGCCTTTGGGGTTACACCTATCGTTACAGGTATACAATGGAACGCTGATGTAGTACGGGCAAGCATGACGTTGCGCTTTGTTATTCCTGAGCCGCCACCACCACCACCACCGCCACCACCACCTATCCTGAAAGGAGAAATTGCCGCATTCCGTGTAGACAGCAACGGTGCAGAATTCCCCCTTATTCGTCTAAAAGTTGAGGAAACAACGTCAAAGCAGCTGTACCCAATCTTGCCGTTCATATTTTTCGACCAATATACTGATACATTGCCAGC
>JANWZB010000222.1 GCA_025055035.1 Candidatus Kapaibacterium sp. | reverse complement strand
ATGGTAGGCTATACACGTCGTAATCCTGACACGGTGTCCAGCGGTAAGCTGTATGAATACTTTGGGAGCGGCAAACCGCTCTTAGTTAGTGTGCCCGATGGTGCCTTGCGCCAGTCTGCACAACAGTATGGTGCTGCTATTATTACTGAGCCTGATGACGTCTATCACATCAAACTTGCTATTATGCAACTGTACCGCGATTACAAGGTAGGAAAACCTATGAAGCCGCGTGTCGAATACATCGAGCAGCATCGTCGTGATTACCTCACAGAGCAGCTTGTAAAGGAGTTTAACTTCGCACTTGATCATCCCTAATAAGTATTTGCCATGCATAACGAGTCTCCTTGGGCAAGAAATGGCAATCACTCAAATAAATTGAGCCTGCTCTTGCAATGTTGCTGCGAATAGAACAGGCTCTTAATCTGCTAGAAAATGTTTGTATTCTCTCAGGCTACTAGTCTAGTGTGCCCCCCAAGCGGATAATGCCAGCCTTTGCTTCGTTGATAGCGTCAGAAAATTCTTGAGAGGAAGCGATGGAACGGTATAGAGTAAGCGCTTTATCCTTCTGACCTGCTTTTTCGTAGTGTAGTGCAGCAAGGAGTTTGTAATGGTCTTCTTCGGCAATTTTCCCACCAATTGCAGCAGCTTCCTCGTAAAGCTTCGCTGCTGCCTCGAATTGCTTGTTTTGAGCACGGCAAGAAGCCAGACCAGCAATTCCCCCCATTTTTGTAAGTTCTGAGCTTGCCGCACTTGCTTGGTCGAAGTAGCGTTCTGCTTCATTGTAGCGACCAAGCGAGGAAAGCGCAATACCTGCGTACAGCGCAGCTAGACGACCACTTTCTGCGCTGCCGTACTGATTGGCAATTGCCATCAGACCGATGACTTGCTCGCCGCGTATTTGAGATGAGACGCCTCCGAGTGCTACTTCGAACTGCCCAGCGTCGTAGAATGGTCGAATGCGTGAGAGTTTGAGCGCAGCTTCTTTTTCTGTATTTTGCTTATTGTATCGGTACAACAGTATGCCACCAATAACAAGAGCAAGCCCCGCAACACCAGCGAGAGCAATCTGTAGTATACGCTTGCGTTGAGCTTCGGCTTCGGAGAGTTCCAGTGTACTATCGTCCTCAACACTGTCTTCGAGAAGTTCTTCTTTATCGTTCATTGTGCTGTGTACAAAAAAGAGAAAAGGATATAATTTTAGAGCACGCCCGAAGGGACTTGAACCCCCAACCTATGGAACCGGAATCCATTGCTCTATCCAATTAAGCTACGGGCGCGTATGCCTCTCGATATGACAAAGAGATAGGAAACTATACAGACTACAAACATACAACCCTTTTGCAAAAAAAACAAACCCTGTACTTCAAGTATGCAGCATACATACATTGTTCTTAGAGAGACAGTACATAAAAACGTTGTAGCACAACGCTTATGAAGGAACAAGAGCTTCAGTATCGGATACGATGCATATTGCGTGCGCAGCGATGCGATTGGCATACAACTAGCGGTGTTCCAATAGCGATTCTTTCTATAGGAGAATGGAATCGTCAGGAAGGACCAGACTTTCTCTCTATGGCAATACATGTGGAGGGACGTTGTCTCATCGGTCATGGTGAGGTGCACTGGTATGCATCGGACTGGACAAAGCATAATCACCATCGGCAGGCACAGTACGAGCGTGTGTTATTGCATATCGTTGTGCATGACGATTGTGCCCCAGTGTCGTTTGCTCAGTATACGTTGGTTATTCCTGAAGATGTGATACGACGCTATATGCCTGTTCAAGAGAGAGGTGA
>JANWZB010000221.1 GCA_025055035.1 Candidatus Kapaibacterium sp. | reverse complement strand
AATATCAACATTTGCTGGTACAAAAAACCCGCTGCTATCACGTAAAAAAAATGCTGGTTCTAGAATACTCATTGTGGCATCAAGCGTGCTCCATGACAAGCGCGCTGCAAGCGATATATGGTGCGATACTGGCTTTTCAAATAGCCCCCCTAGCGTCCAACCCTGACCTATTCCACCCTTAAACTTCCCTGTGTTTTCAGTATATGGTATAGGACGTACTTGCCTTGTCAGAGAATCGAACACCCCAGCATGAATATTGAGTCCATACCCTCCAAACACCCCGGCGCGCCATTCTACAGGGTCTCGAACCTGCAACTGACTATACAATATAGTCGAAGTTCCAACTACTACTATGCTGCCGCTAGCAAGTATTCGTATGATTGCTGTGAATATAGACCAGCCCTTCCACAACAGTAGTGCTCTGCCTATATCATACAACAAGAACATTGCACCGAAGCAGTAGAGCATGGCATTCGAGTTCTACAGACAATAATATGGTGTCACTCCAAGAAAGCAGTATCAAGCATACTTTGCATACTTTGGTTGTTGCTGTGTATCTCGCTTGTTGAGCGATTACTGCAAAAAAGAGCGAGACATTATTCCTCTAATACACAGCAATGAGAGTGGTGCAATACACACCCCGTGCCTGCATGACGAGAACATACGTTCCTTGCGGAATACCGTGCGTACTATATTCTCTGGTGTAGGTACCCCGGCGGTGTGCTTCTCCCTGCATGAGCGTTTTAACACGATTACCAAACATATCCTGTATATGAGCAGACACAACAATGTCTTCCTCAGTGTCATGCCACAGTGCGTACTCCAGTGTCAATAGCCCTTGCGGTATAGGATTAGGCCGTATAGCAATATTCAGCCTAAGTTCTTTGGTTTCTGAGGATATGCTTGATGGTGGCTCAGGATTATCGCTGGCGATATTCTCGGCACTTTGCAGGCGGAACATACCGATTTGCGTTTCAGTTATAATTCCCTGAATGGCTTTACCTGTTGGTGTAAGAAACACAATATTCTCAAGAAGCAGCCTTGTTGCCGTTGTCGCACGTACTGTATTTGTAGTGTTTGGGACAGAACCGGAAGGAATGCCAGCTATCATCTGCAATGTTCCAAGTATTACTGTTTCATTTGCCTGAACACGATTAGGGAGGGGAAAGTTCAGCGTAATCAAGCGGTCGCGACTCTCGTCTTCGCGATGCTGTACAACTGCACGTTGATTAGGCATCGGAAATAGTAGTCCAGCGAAGCATCGCAAGGTCAGCGTTACACTCGTTGCGCCAACAGCACGAGCATCTCCTACAAGCCCAGTCAAGCGGAATTGAATGTCGAAAGGTCTTCCTTGCAGTGCAGTGTAAGAACCTGTTTCTATGCGATGGCGCACTGTTGCTATTGTTACAGTCAGTAGATCAGAATCTATCGAACAGCCGGCATCGTTAGTCAGGCGGACAAAGTATGTACCACTCGACGACGGAGCATATTCCCAACCATGTTCGATTCCGCGATTTTGCCGTTCTGAGATACGTTGAACCCAGTAGTATTGTGCCGGAGACACAATAGGATTTACGACACTTAGATAGTTCCCAATGCGCTGAATGCTAGGCTTTGCAGCTACAGGGCGCATCTCTACTCGCACAGTATTTGAGACACTTTCACAGCCATTAACATACGCTCGAACACTATACAGTCCGGGTGAGTTTGCAACATACTTTTGATGTGTTGTCCCTGTTGTTACTACAGCTTGTGATGACGACCCATAAAACAACCACTCATAGCGTTCAAATCCGGGTGTTGCTGTAAGCGTTACGCCATCGCGTCCATCACCGAA
>JANWZB010000220.1 GCA_025055035.1 Candidatus Kapaibacterium sp. | reverse complement strand
ATCTCAAGTAGAACACAAAGTCTCAGTAGAACAGCATTCTACGGTCAGCAACACACGCATACGGAGCACCGATATTGAGCGCATCATAGCAGTAGGACGCGTTGAACCAGAAGACCAGATTACTACACTCAGCCTAGAAGTAGCAGGAATCGTAAAAGCGATTGCTGCGCGTGATGGTGACACGCTGCAGCACGGTGCAGTCATCCTTGAACTTGACCACGCTGCCGAAGATGCTCGACTCCGACTTGCCCAAGCACGCGTAGAGACGCAGCGTTCAGATATTACCAGCATTCGCGCAGAGATGCGCATAGCAGAAGCCAAGCTTCTCAATTACAAAGAGCGCTACGAACGTCTACGAAGCGCCTTTAGCGATGGAGCAGAAACTCGACAAAACCTCGATAATGCCTACACCGATTATACAGCTGCACAGCAAGAAGTAGAGCGCCTGCGAGCAAGCTTGCAGTCAGCAGAAAGTCGTTTGCGTGAGACACAGTGCGATGTTCGCATCGCGTATGCTGAGCTTCAGCGTAAAATTCTCCGTGCACCATCTCACGGCATTCTTCTAAAGCTGAGCCCTAACGTTGGAAGCGCTGTTGCTGCTGGAGTAGGTATTGGTGAATTTGCCCCATCGGGAGCACTCACTGTTCTGTGCGAAGTTGATGAGCTGTTTGCTGGAGCAGTTGCGCCCGGTCAAGACGCAATTATTCGACGACAAGGCTCGATGGATACGCTAGCAACAGGTACAGTGATGAGCGTTGGCGTCTATCTCAAAAAGAAGTCCCTCTTTTCTGATGACGCCAATGCTCTGGAAGACCGACGCGTCCGCGAAGTGCGTATACGCCTCCACACCGCTCACGGACTCCTTCTCAATAGTCGCGTTGACTGCATCATTCTTGTGCACGGCACACTAGCCACTCAACACAGAACTCTTGTACACTAAACTACTAAATGCTGTATGTACTGCTATGCTGAGTGCTGCACTTCGCTTTCTTCTTTATGATAAGCCAAAATCTATTGGCGCACTTTTTGGCATTGTCATTTCTATCTTTCTGATTGGGCAGCAAATTGGCATTTATACCTTTTTAACAGGATTAATGGCTGCGCTTCCCAATAGTACGCGTGGGAAGGTTGGTTTATGGGTCGTGAGTAATGCCACACAGGATGCAAACTCTCTGGCACTTCTCGACATACGACTGCAACGCGAGATAGAATCTATTCCGGGAGTATTACGTGCGTATCCTTTTGTCGTAGCAGCAGCGCAAGCACGCTTCGAGAATGGAGAGACATCGCCAGTAACCCTAGTTGGTGCACAGTATCCAGAGCTCAAAGGTGGCGCATGGAACATAAGCAAAGGCACAATCCACGACATACTTCCCGATGGGGCATTCTCCTGCGATGAATTTGACGAAAAAACGCTTGGCGGTGCAACACTTGGCACATCGTTTGAACTTGCTGGAAAGCGTGCATATATTGCTCTGCAAACGCGTGGTGCGCGTGGATTTGGCGCACCCTACATGTTTACGACGCTCGAACGCGCACGTGCCTATGGTGCAGTCCCGACCGATAAGGTTAGCGCTATCTTAGTTGATATCGAACCAAATGAAGACACACTCGCTGTTCGCGACCGCATCAATGCTACAATTGCTGGTGTTCGTGCATGGACTGCGGAGGATTTGTCGGCATCAACAATTGGATTTATCCTTAGCACAAGTGGTATTGCTATCTCCACAGGTACACTTATTGTCTTTGCTATCATTTCCGGGCTTGTGATTATTGGGTTAACACTGTATTCTGCGACAATTGACCGCATTCGCGACTATGTTACCCTGAAAGCTATAGGATCGACCAATGGCTTTATTACACGTCTGATACTCACAC
>JANWZB010000021.1 GCA_025055035.1 Candidatus Kapaibacterium sp. | reverse complement strand
GATATGGGGAATGCTCGATGGAGAGCACTTAGGGATACTGCATGCCATTGGTATCAGTACAGTGCTGTTGGGTGTGTACGTACTGCATAAGCGATGAAGGGCATTGAGTGCCGCGAGGTACTGTAGTGTGATAGAGTAGACGCTTTGTTCCATGAAATACATCCGATTATGGTTACTATTCTGTTTATCGGTGATGTTGTCGGTCAGGCAAGCTTACAGACATTAGTGAAGACTCTTCCAAGCTTATACGAGCAGTTTGCTCCGCATGGAGTGATTGTTAACGGGGAAAATATTGTTGATGGCAAGGGTTTGAGTGAGCGGGAGGCAACAATGCTTTTCCAGGCGGGTGTGCACGTCATTACAACAGGCAATCATATCTGGGAAAACTGGAAAGCGCGACCATTGCTATCCAGCAATCCACTCGTACTGCGACCACAAAACTACCCTGCAGAGAATCCGGGAAGTGGTGTTGCTACAACAACGATTACACAAGGCTACCGCATGAGTGTTATTCAGCTTCAAGGGCGAACGTATATGCAAGCTTTAGAGTGTCCGTTTAGGACACTTGATGCTGTAATAGAGCGCATTGCTGCCGAAACACCTATTATTATTGTCGATTTTCATGCCGAGGCTACAGGAGAGAAAGTTGCGATGGGTTACTATGCCGACGGTCGCGTCAGCGCTATTCTCGGAACTCATACCCATATACAGACTGCCGATGCACATATTTTACCCTGTGGTACAGCCTACATAACCGATGTTGGCATGACAGGTCCTGTGGTTTCTGTGATAGGGATGAAGATTGATGTTGCACTTAAGAGATTTCTGTTGCAAACAGCACATAAGTATGAGCTTGGCGAGGGGTTTACGAGAATATCAGGAGTTGTGGTGAAGATAGATGAGAGCACAGGAAAGGCGCTTGCGATAGAGCCATTTATGCTACCAGAGATAAAGGCAACAATTAGCTAGAAAAGCTGTAAGCTGCTGTGCGAGCAAGTCTCTTGTTGGGTAGTGAAAGAAAGTGCCGTTACAAGCGGAGCGCTTCAACGAAAGGTTGGAACGAAACAAAGGGCATTCGGCATAGGCGGCTGAATGCCCTTTGTACGACGCGATCATGCTTTACTTGTTGTCGTCCACGATAGTGTAGTCGGCTTCTTCAACATTGCCGCTGTGCGAAGCGCTTGTGCCAGAAGCGCCGTTTGGCGAGCCTTGCGCTCCAGCGCTTTCGTACATTTTGCGTGATGCTTCGCTCCATGCTTCATTGAGAGCATCCATTGCCGAGCGAAGCTCAGAGGTTCTATTGTTTTTCAGAACATCTGCAAGATGGTCTTTGGCTGTCTCTATCTTGGTTTTGTGCTCAGCAGGAAGCTTATCAGCAAACTCCTTCAATTGACGCTCCGTCGAAACAATGAGATTATCTGCTTGGTTGCGCAATTCAACTTCTTCTTTACGGCGCTTATCTTCTTCGGCATGGAGTTGCGCATCGCGTTTCATGCGTTCAATTTCTTCTTTTGACAGCCCCGAGGATGATGTAATGCGAATTGTTTGTTCTTTGCCTGTAGCTTTGTCTTTTGCACTGACGTTGAGAATACCGTTAGCATCGATGTCAAAGGTGACCTCAATCTGCGGAACGCCACGTGGAGCGGGCGGTATGCCATCGAGATGGAATTTACCCAGCGTGCGGTTATCTTGTGCCATTGGGCGTTCGCCCTGCAGAATGTGAATCTCTACCGAAGGCTGATTGTCACTTGCTGTAGAGAAGATTTCACTCTTCTTGGTTGGAATTGTAGTGTTGGCCGGAATCATTGGTGTCATGACGCCGCCGAGTGTCTCGATGCCTAGAGTGAGCGGTGTAACATCAAGTAGTAGGACGTCTTTGAGGTCACCAGAAAGAACTGCACCCTGAACTGCTGCACCGACTGCCACAACTTCGTCGGGATTGACACTTTTCGCTGGCTCTTTGCCAAAGAACTTCTTCACAAGCTCTTGGATCTTCGGAATACGCGTTGAGCCACCCACCAAGATTACTTCATCGATCTGAGCAGGGGTAATCTTTGCATCTTTGATAGCTTCTTCGCACGGCTTAAGTGTGCGGTCAAACAAGTCATCGCAGAGTGCTTCAAATTTTGCACGTGTAATCTTCATAACAAGATGCTTCGGACCGTCCTGTGTAGCCGTGATAAACGGAAGGTTAACCTCTGTTTCAAGCTTGCTCGAAAGCTCAATTTTTGCCTTTTCAGCTGCTTCGCGTAAGCGTTGAAGTGCCATAGGATCCTTGCGGAGGTCAATTCCTTCGCTGCGCTGAAACTCGTCGGCAAGATAGTCAATGAGGCGTTGGTCGAAGTTATCACCACCGAGATGTGTATCACCATTGGTGGACTTGACTTCAAAGACGCCATCACCGATTTCCAATATCGAAATATCGAATGTACCGCCACCTAGGTCGTACACCGCAACGGTAAGGTTTTTTCCTTTTTTGTCTAAACCATAAGCGAGTGCAGCTGCTGTCGGCTCGTTAATGATACGGCGAACATTCAAACCGGCAATTTCACCAGCAGTTTTTGTTGCTTGGCGTTGCGCGTCGTTGAAGTACGCTGGAACGGTAATCACAGCTTCGGTAACCTTTTGTCCAAGATAATCCTCAGCTGTTTGCTTCATTTTTTGGAGAATCATAGCAGAGATTTCTTCGGGGGAATATTGCCGCCCATCAATCTCCACGCGTACGGAGTTACCATCTTTCGAAGGTTGAACAGTGTATGGGACAAGTTTTGCTTCTTCTGTTACTTCACTAGGGCGACGACCCATGAAGCGTTTGATAGAGTAAATAGTATTTTTAGGATTTGTCACTGCTTGACGCTTTGCTGCTTCGCCAACAACGCGCTCGCCGCTCTTTGTAAAGCCGACCATTGATGGAGTTGTGCGTCCACCTTCACTGTTCGCAATGACGACATGTGATGCACCCTCCATCACAGCGACAACAGAGTTTGTAGTGCCAAGGTCGATACCAATAATTTTGCTCATTGTGGTTGCTCCTGAATGTTAAGGTGATACAAGATATACGGTGCTGTCTGTGTCATCAATACCGAATGAGAGAGCAAAAGCCGTGTTTGCACTCTCATTCAGCATCCTGTGATAAGATCGCGCACCATTGGGACATGTGTGAGTTTAAGGGTAAGTGGTGTCCACACTCTGGTAATATACCTTACTTATAGCGTGGACACCACCTGCTTATTATGTTACTTGATTTCGACAGCAATTTGTTTGGGCTTCGACTCCTCTGTTTTAGGCAGAGTGATGTTGAGCACACCATTTTCATATTTAGCATCAATGCTGTCTGTTTTGACATTGTCAGGAAGCTGGAACGACCGAGAGAATTCGCCGTAGACACGCTCGATGCGGATATAGTTTTTTCCTTCATCTTTATGTTCGTTCTTGCGTTCACCTTTGATGGTAAGAACACGGTCGTCGCTAACGGTAAGAGAAACGTCCTCTTTCGACATGCCAGGCAACTCAACGTGTAGATACATGTTGTTAGCATCTTCAGCGATGTCTACTCGTGGTGCGAAGGGACGATTGATAAGACTATCGTTAAAGAATCGGCTGAGAAGATTGCTGCTGAAAAAGTCGTTGTCGAATGCACGGAGCAAGGAGTTCATACGACGATTCATTTCGTCGGTCATGCGTTCCATTTCGCGGAACGGCTCGAAGCGCGTGATGTTGCTCATAGTAGTATCCTCCACAATTGATGATAGTGCTAGTGAATTAGGTGTTATTGAATATCGATGGTGATTGTTTGCGATGATGCTTGCTCACGTTTTGGTAGTGTCAGAGTAAGCAAGCCGTTGCTAAATTCAGCATGAATATTCTCCGTGTCGATATCTTCGCCTAGTTTAAACGAGCGTTCGAGTATGCCAAAGCGGCGGGTTGCGCTGAGAAAGCGCATATGCTCGTATTCACTAGGACGGAGTTTTTTCCCGCGAACAGTCAGAATGTTATTGTGTATTGTAACCTGTACATCATCCTTCATAACACCAGCAAGCTCTACAAAAAGCTTGAAGTGTGTATCAGTCTCGGCGATATCTACACGCGGCGTAAGAAGACCATGCGCGTGCGTGGTATGCTGCAATGAAGTGTACGGCGTTGTGCGTGTGCGGCTCTGCGGTGCAGAACACCATGATCTATCGGCAGAAGGCCGTGTACGAGGGTACAAGAAAACGTAAGGTTTCATATGCTTCTACGATTCAGTTGCTTGTTTGAGAGTCCCTAATCATGAGAGATAGACGCTCACTTACTGAATATTGATGTTAACTGTTTTGGGGCGTGCAGGTTCAGGCTTGGGAAGCGTAACAGTCAAGACGCCATCGCGGAACGTTGCAGAGATTTTTTCGGTTTCGATTTCACGCTCGATAGTGATGCGCCGTGAAAACTCACCGTAGTTACGCTCTCCACGAATAATCTTCAAACTGTCGTCGTAGAGCCTGCGCTTGTTACCACTAATGGTCAAAATATGATTGTCCGTAATGCTCACATTAACGTCTTCTTTGGCAAGACCCGGTAGTTCAGCAAAGACATATACGTTATTATCGTCTTCTGCAAGGTCTATGCGTATTGCTTTAGGTTTTGTGTTGTGCATGTCAGTATCGCTGCCGAAGCTCGAGTATTTGCTGAACTCATTGAAAAACTCGCCCAGACGTTCTGCTGCAGTCTCAGCAAATGCCTGGAACTTCTGGAAGTCTTGAGGATCGATATTATAATAGAACTTCCGCATAATCTATGTCTCCTTTGTCGGTTGCAGTTTCTAGAGTGGGGTTGTTGATATCTGCTTGCAGGTAGATAAAAAACTATGCCAGAGCGCTGCATGCGCATACGCATAAGGGATTCTCTGTCATGATGACAGAAAGTAGCTGTATGTTGTGTTATAATGACAGAACGTGTGGGCATAGCTGCCAAACCATCATGACATAAGTGCAGCAAGCAATGGATGTAGTACAGCTGTGCTTGCTACACTTTGTCGGTAAATTACCGTGAAAAAGCTGTAGATTTGCAACAGCAAGACATTTCTCACTCTGAAAAGCGGAGGCGCTCGTGGACCCATTACCAGAACATAGCAATGAAGCTTCCCCTGAACAAGTGAAGAAGCTTTACACACAGCGCGACCGCGTTGTCAAAGCCATGACTGCTGATGGCTTCTTTCGGTTGGCAGCAGTCCGCAACACAAAAACGGCACGTTCTGCTCAGGAGCGGCACTATCTGAGTCCACTGGCTGCTGTGCTATTAGGAAGAGCAATGGCGGGAGCGTCGTTGCTCGCGTCGTTCCTCAAAAATGAAGAGCGGATTATTCTGGACTTTAACGGTAATGGACCTGCCCAACGCGTATATGCTGAATCTTTGCAACTTGGTGAGGTGCGAGGCTACGTACAGAACCCACAATGTGTGCTTGATTTTTCTCAAGGCAAAACAATGCTTGGAGATGGCTTAGGTATCGGACTCCTACGCGTTGTGCGGATACTGTACAATCAGTACGAGCCTATCACTGGTATCGTTGAATTGTTTGCTGGAGATATTAGCACAGACTTAGCCTACTATCTGACACAATCTGAGCAAATTCCTACTGCAGTTATGCTTGATGTAAGCATCAATCCAGAAGGGAACGTAGAACAATCGGGAGGGCTCATTGTGCAGGCTATGCCGGGTGCTTCGGAGCAGAGTGTGCGTGCGATGTACGAGGGGCTCAAACAGCTGAACCATCTAACCGATTTGCTTGCCTCAGGGTATTCTCCACAGGAGATACTCAAAATTGTTGCTGCAGCAGAGCTTGTCGAAACTGCAGATACGCCGATTGACTTCTTCTGTCGCTGTTCTTTGGAACGCTTCAAGGCTGCACTGATTACGCTGGGTATGAAAGAGGTAAAGGCAATGCGCGATAACAACCAGCGGGAACTTGTATGCCGCTATTGTAACACGCGCTATCACTTGAGTGATGCTGATTTTGAGGATATCCTCGGAAGTCTGCAGGCAAAAAATAACTAATGCTCTGTACCCTAGCAGGGTGTAGAGAGCCTATGCAGGATGATGAGTCTCGCGCTGAGCAAAGTACGCACGTACACGCGCTAGTGTTTTCGCATTAAGAATCGTTTGCAAATCCTCATCGCTGGCAGTGCGAACACCTTCTACTGAGCCAAACTTTGCAAGAAGTTTTTGAGCAATTTTTTCGCCGATGCCCTGTATTTGTGTCAATTCTGTTTGCAGTGTACGCTTATCACGCAAGGAACGATGAAACTCAATTGCGAAGCGGTGGGCTTCATCGCGAATCTGCTGGAGCAAGCGCAAGCTGCTTGACGTCTTGGGTAGTAGCAAGGTTTCGGATTGAAAGGGCAGTACAATTTCTTCTAAACGCTTTGCTAAGCCAATCACTGGAATAGTGCCATAGAGACCGAGCTCGCGCAGAACTTCGACAGCATGGGAAAGTTGCCCTTTACCACCATCAACAACGATTAAGTCTGGCTGCTCGGTATGCTCGTCGAGCATACGCTGATACCGTCTACGGAGAACTTCCTGCATAGATTGGAAATCATCAATTCCCACGACGGTTCTCAACTTGAATTTGCGGTATTCCGACTTTTGTGGCTTTCCATCAACAAATACCACCATCGAAGAGACTGTCTCAGAGCCTTGTAGATGGGAATTGTCGAAGCATTCAATGCGGCGTGGTGGCTTTGCTAAGCGTAAGTCGCGCTGTAGTGCAAGTACGGCACGGGGAAGTGCATTGCTTTTGTCTTGTTCACGCTTCATGCGTTGAAGAATGCGCTCTTTGAGAAGGAATTCAGCATTAGTTGCCGCCAAAGCTACAAGCTTGCGTTTGTCGCCTGCTTGCGGCGTATGAATGCGTACTGCAGCACCGCGTTTGCTCGAAAGCCACGTTTCAAGTGCAGTTGTGTCGTCAAGTGGTACTGGTACAAGGATTTCTTCGGGGACATCATCACGCTCAAGATACAAGCGCTCGCATGTCGTATGAATGAGAGTAGATTCTTCTATGCTCTCGACATGTGCAATGTAGAAGTGCTGACGGCTAAGAAGCTTGCCATCGCGTATGCTGAGACATACAACACATGCTTCGTTATCATTGTGCGCGAGAGCGATGACATCGCGGTCAATCGGGTCTGTGGAAAGAACCTTCTGCCGTTGCGAATATTCTCGGAGTGCTATAAGGCGATTACGAACAAGAGCGGCTTTTTCAAATTCCAGTGCTTCGGATAATCGCTCCATTTCTTGCATTAGCTCGTTTTCAACAGCACGAGATTTTCCACGAAGAATCTGCATAGCTTGCTTTATCATGCGCGCATACTCTTCCTGCGAAATGAGACCTTCGCAAGGTCCGTCGCACCTGTGAATTTGATAATCGAGACACACTTTAAATTTATGCTGAGCAATAGACTCTTTGGTCAATGCCAAATCGCAGGAGCGAATACGAAAGAGCGATTTCAACAGACCAAGTACAGCGTGCATATGCTTCGTTTCGGTGTAAGGACCAAAATACTTGCTTCCGTCGCGGATAATTCTGCGTGTAGGAATGATGCGGGGAAAAGGTTCGTGAGTAACACGGATATAGGGGTATGTTTTGTCATCCTTGAGCAGGATATTGTATCGTGGTTGATGTTCTTTGATAAGGGTGTTTTCAAGAATGAGTGCTTCTACTTCGGAATCTGTAACGATACACTCAATATCGTGGATTTTGCTCACGAGCGCTCGTGTCTTCGCATCGCGCGGGCGTCCTTGTTGAAAATACGAGCGAACGCGGCTACGAAGATTCTTTGCTTTACCAACATACAGAATGTTCCCTTGCCGATCTTTATGCAAATACACGCCTGCTGCTGATGGCAATGTATCAAGCTTTTCAGCAAGGTGTACGCTAGGCACAAGAAACTGATCAGGCTCACGTACACGTGCAGGTTCTTGAGCAGGAGGTACTGATCTAGAAGCTTCGATGCTCATAGTGTATCGCAAATTTCGATTGCGTGAAAACGACATTCAGAGCAGGAACTGCCGCACATGCTTATTTACTGTGGATAGGGACGCTTACTTTTGTTGTATCCCACATCATGACAAGAATACTGCCGTTCTTAGATTGTTCAAAATTGATTGTGAAGCGCTCAACAGGCTCTTTGAGAGTGGCGACGGGAACATCGGTGCGCAAGATGTCTTTAGCTTGGTTATAGTTGTATGCGCCCCATTGCTGGGCATCGCTGTTGATGATGATAGTCCATTGGCTTTTATTAGGAATGGTGAAAAGGGCGTATGTACCAGCCTTCAATGCTTTGCCGTTTATCATAGCGTCCCTACTAAGCGTGATAGTTGTAGCTTCATTTGCACCTGTACGCCACACTTCGCCATATGGTACAAGTTTTCCGAAGATTTCACGTCCCTTTTTTGCGGGTTGGGAGTAGTTGACAGTAACAGTGACACCGTTAAACGTTGTTGTTGCTGTTGCAGGTGGGCTGGGTCGCTTAGATTTATCCTCCTGTGCGTGTGCTATCGCGAGAGCGCAAAGAAGCAATGTACTTGCCACAAATAATGCAGAACATGGGTGAGGATAGTGTCGCATAATGCCTCCGAAGGCTAAACTGTGGGAAAAAGTAGGAAAATGTAGAAAGTCCACGTAATTTTGTAGCTCGCTAGTGTAAAGCGGTGTGAGAATGTAGTGAAGGCGCTAGTATAAACGACGCACGAAGGAAAAAATTGCTACCATGAAATTAAGCATCGTACAGTTTACCCCTGTCTTTGGAGACACGCAAGAGAATTGTCGTCGGCTGCGCAGTTATGCTGAACAGATTGATGCAGATATTATTGTGTTTCCTGAGCTGTGCACAACAGGGTATTTTTTTCAGAGCAAAGAGGAGGCAAGACTATACGCAGAAGCGCGCGACGGTGCATCACTTGACTGCTTTCGCAGTATTGCCGAGGAGCATAATGCGATGGTCATTGGTGGCTTCGTTGAGAGTAGCGATGAGCGCACGTACAATGCAGCGGCAATCGTCATGCCCGGACAACCATTGTATGTTTATCGCAAAACGCACCTGTTCTATAAAGAACGTTACTGCTTCGATGAGGGTGATACAGGATTTTTTGTGGTATCGCATCATCGCTGCGATGCGCGTGTCGGAACAATGATTTGCTATGATTGGCGCTTTCCTGAGTCAGCACGGGTCCTTGCACTGAAAGGAGCAGACGTTATTGCCTGTCCGTCGAATCTCATTACAAACGTGTGGCATATTGCTATGCCTGCACGAGCGCTAGAGAATAAGGTGTATGTTGCTGTACCTAACCGTGCCGGTTCAGAGCAGCGCGGTAGTCAAGGCGAGCAAGTACGGTTTACGGGGTGTTCTGTTATTTATGATTATTACGGTGCGGTGATGGCACAAGCCAGCGATGAAGACGACGAAATTCTTACTGTAGAAATACACCCTGAAGCTACGCGCGATAAATCGTTCAATCCACTTAATGATATTTTTCGAGATCGTCGTCCAGCGATATACAACATGTAGTACCACTGCTATTCGCCACAATCTTGTACATCATGCTATGATTACTACCGATATTCTAGTGATTGGAGCCGGGCCATGCGGCTTATTTACTGCCTTTGAGGCAGGATTGCTTAAGTTACGGTGTCACTTTGTAGACTATCTGCCCGTGCCGGGTGGGCAATGTGCTGAACTCTACCCCAAAAAACCAATCTATGACATTCCCGGCTATCCTTCAATTTTAGCAGGAGACCTCATTCAAAATCTGCTCAAACAGATTGAACCGTTTAAGCCGGGATTTACTCTTGGTGAGCGTGCCGAAACTATCGAAAAACTTGATAATGAGATGTTTAGAACTGTTACGTCGCGAAATACTGAAATTCATTCACGGTTTATTGTGATTGCTGGAGGACTAGGATGCTTTGCACCTCGCAAGCCTGATATTCCATATATCGCTGAGTTCGAAAGCAAAGGAGTCGAGTATATTGTGCGCAATCCTGAAGATTTTCGTGGGAAAAAGGTTGTCATTGCGGGCGGAGGAGATTCTGCGCTTGATTGGACACTCGTGCTAGCCGAAATCGCAGCAGAACTAACGCTTGTCCATCGTAGCAAGCAATTCCGCGCTGCACCAGATTCTGTGCAGAAAATGGAAGCGTTGGTATCAGCAGGGAAAATTAGTTTCATCCCCGACGCAAATGTGACAGATTTGCGGGGAAATGGTGTGCTTAATGAAGTTGTTATCACAAAAGAAGGTGGCGAGTGTATTCACAAAGCCACAGACTTTTTCATACCCCTATTTGGCTTGTCGCCGCAACTTGGTCCGATTGCCAATTGGGGCTTGGCGCTTGAGAAGCATTCCATCCGCGTGAATCCCCATGACTACAGCACTTCTATTGAGGGAATCTATGCCGTTGGCGATATTGCTGAGTATCCGAATAAGCTCAAGCTTATCTTAACAGGCTTTCATGAGGCAGCGGTTGCATGTCATGCCATCAACCAGAAGCTGAATCCAAATAAAAAGCATGTTATCAAGTACACAACTATTTCGGGCATTCAGGGATTCTAGACCATAGACAATATGGAACAATCGCTCGAAGGAACGATATTCCAACAACCTCAAGAACCTTCACTGCGCCGCGATATGCTCTATATCGTGGCGCTTGTTGTGCAGTCACGCCGTCTTGTTGCTACTGTAACGCTTGTTGCTGCTGTAACAGCACTGCTTGTTTCATTTATTTTCATGCCGAATTGGTATGCTTCGACTGTCAATGCTGTGCCGCCACGCCGTCAGACTTCGGGTCTGGAGTCATTAACTAGTGGTCTATCGTCAGCACTCAAAGACTTCGGCTTGGCAAAGGTTGGGAAATCGAGCAGTGAGACATACTCGTACTCTGTAATTTTGAATAGTCGTCGCATGAAAGACACAATTATTCGGCTCTTTCGCCTGCATACAATTTATCGGCTGGATTCGACTGAATGGACAGACCTTCGCAAAGAGTATGATGACCACGTGTTCATTTCAAATGAAGCAGATGGCAACTACCTGATTACGGTTCTGCATACCGACCGCTACGAAGCGGTACGCATGGCAATGAAGATTTACGAATTAGGGAATTACTTCGCCGACGAGATTTTTCAGCAAGAGGCTCGCATCAGTCTTGGGTTATTGGAAAAGCGTCTTGCACAGGCAGATTCGAGCCTGATGGTAGCGCGCGATACGCTGCTTAAATTTGCACGAAAGTATAAGTTGTTTGCCGCACTAGACCAAGCACGGGCAGCTGCTTCGGCAATCGCAGATATTCGTGTGAAGCAATATCAGCAAGAAATGAATGTGGAAATAGCACGAGGGATTTATGGCGATAATGCTCCTGAGACGGCGTATCTGCGAGACTTGCTGCGCAAAGCAAATGAACAAGCAACACGCATAGAGTCGCAACCCGGCTTAGCAGGCAATTTCTCAATTGCAGAGGTTGGAGCAGACATCGCGCTGGAGTATATGAGATTGTATGCGGATTTCGAGGTGTTTACAAAAATCAAAGCGCTTCTTATCCCTATCATTGAGCAAAATCGCCAAGATATTTATCGCCGCCAGCCCTCGCTGGTACTGCTCGATCCTCCTGTTCCTGCCGACAAAAAAGAGCGACCGAAACGTAGCCTTATTATTCTTGGGGCGACGCTTGCCGCATTTCTCCTGTCCGTTGCATTTGTTATCTTACGAGACCGCTACTATGCGCTCCGTGCAACTTATAAAGAACTGTTTGACCATATGCTCAAGCAGAGTCATTGTTAATCGAATACCGTGGCGGATTCTGGAGGCTAGGCTTTGCAGCAGAATGCTGTGTACTCAATTTTGTACCGAATGATGCTTCTGTCAGAAATTGCTACTCACTATCGTACCATCGAGGTTCTCCGTGATGCTGATGTTCGTGCCTTAACATTCGACATACGCCATGCTCCCCCGTATACCCTAACGTACTGTGGTAGCGAGGTATACGTTCGCAAAAGCATAGCGCATGCACATGTTACTGCCATACTCACAACACCTCAGATAGCGCAGAGCGTAATGCACACTATGCCTGAAGGAACAAACAAAGGACTAGCTGTGTCCGACTCTCCGAAAGTAGATTTCTTCAAGCTTCACAACTATCTAGCAGAGAAAACAGAGTTCTACCGTCGTCCGAATAGGTCAAGTATTGGTGCGGGATGCACGATAAGCAAGTGGGCTAGTATTGATGAACAGAATGTTGTGATAGGTGATAACGTTGTCATCGAGGATTTTGTGCGTATCAGTGCAAACACTACTATTGGGAATGGCACGATTATACGCTCTGGTACAGTGATCGGAGGTGATGGATTTCAATTTCTCCGCTTACCGAACACAATTCTCAAGGTTGCTCATGCCGGTGGGGTATGGATTGGTGAGAACGTAGAGATTCAGTCGAGCTGCATGATTGATAGACATATCTTTGGTGGCGATACGCGAATTGGCAATGATACAAAGCTTGCTGATGGTGTTCATATTGCACACTGCGCTCAAATTGGCGCTCGAACACTGATAGCTGCTGGTGCAATTGTGCTGGGAAGTGCAGCTATCGGTGATGATGTGTGGATAGGACCTGGCGCAGTGATATCAAACGAAATTGATATTGGTAATGCAGCTTATATTACGCTTGGTGCAGTAGTAACAAGGAATGTTGCCGCAGGTGAACGGGTAACAGGCAACTTTGCTATTGCCCATGAGCGTTTCTTGCAACATTTGCGAACTATCCGCTAGGAGACATTGCTATTGCCACACGGTTGGCATAATATGCATGCAAGTTTTATGTAAATTTAAAGTTTGTCGGAAACAGAACCTCAAAAGCAGCATAGCGAGGTGAGCGATAACAGCGACAACGTCATTATTTGAGATTCGATGAAGAGTGAAACGTATTCCCTGTCTGTGATTGTTCCGGTCTATAACGAAGTGGATCTTCTTGGCAACGCTATCAGCGCTATAGATGCCGTCGTGAAGCAGAACTTTGAGAACTACGAAATTATTATTGTTGAAAGTGGTAGTACTGATGGTACAGGAGAACTGTGTGATGCGCTAGCGAATGCTTTTACGCGCGTTCGCGTTATACACGAGGGTGCCCGCAATGGCTTTGGCTCAGCTCTTAAGCGCGGATATAGTGCAGCAACGATGGACTGGGTGTGGTTTGTAACAGCAGATACGCCATTTCCGCTAGATGCTATTGTTGAAGCAAAGAAACTGTTTCCGTACTACGATTGTATCCTCAGTTATCGGTCTCAAGACACACGAAAAAGTCTATTCCGCAAAATACAATCGGTTGTGTACAACGCTATTGTTAAGCTTTTGCTGCGGCT
The DNA here is from genome assembly GCA_025055035.1 of Candidatus Kapaibacterium sp. Taxonomy (GTDB): domain Bacteria; phylum Bacteroidota; class Ignavibacteria; order Kapaibacteriales; family UBA4661; genus PH2015. The sequence goes on along the minus strand of JANWZB010000021.1, from coordinate 17,853 downwards.
GCGTGTCAAACATGTGAACTCAGCGTTCAAGGTCTTCAAGCGTGAGGTCATTCAATCCTTGCCTTTGCTATCGAATGGCTGGTTCATCGATGCTGAAACGCTATATTGGCTAACGCAACGAAGGGTACGGTATATTGAGATCCCTGTTCCTCTTATCGACCGTGCAGGAGGGCACTCAACAATTACGCTCTCTACACCGCTGTCGCTGCTTAAGGAGCTGCAGAACTTTTTGCGGCAGCGTAGAACAATGCGTTGAGAATACCTCGCTACATCTAAAGATATCCTATGTCGTTGTGCAGTAAATACCCATATCAAGTTGCACGCTTTTTTGTAACTTTGTGTTTTGTCGTAATAGCGTTTGCTGAATACAGCACATGATACGGCTACACTTAATTTCTTTCTTATGTTCTTATTGCCAACACCACTATGAAGAATAAACCTTGGTGTACCGCTATTGCTTTCTTGATGCTTGGTATAGTGGGCGCAGCCCTTCTCCAGACAGCTATATCGCAAGATCCTTGGTCATTGCAGTCCGGTAAACTGAATAATGTGCTATACTACATTGCACAATACCACATAGATAACAATGATGCTGCAAAAGTTGGTGAAGCTGCTATCAAGGCTGCGTTAGATCAACTCAATGATCCATACGCGGAGTATTTACCAGCAAAGCAAAAGGAAAATTTTGATGAGGCGTTTCGGGGGAATTATTTTGGTATAGGTATTCGCTTTGGTATTCTAAATGATACCCTGACCGTTATTACGCCTATTTTCGACGGACCGAGTGAGAAGGTGGGATTGCAATGCGGAGACAAAATTATCAAAATCAACGGCGAAAGTGCGATTGGGATTAAGCAAGATAGCGTTCCACGAAAGCTCAAAGGACCGCTTGGCACGAAAGTAACGGTAACAATTCTACGCGAAGGCAAACCCCCGATGGATGTGGAAATTACACGTAATCAGGTCAATACCTCGTCGCTTGTTGCATGCTACATGCTTGACAAAGAAACAGGATATATTTTTATCGACCGCTTTGCTGCAACAACCACGCAAGATGTTGTTGAAGGGGTAAAGAGTCTTAAAAAGCAAGGCATGAAGCGCCTTGTATTAGACCTTCGGAATAATCCCGGTGGATATCTCGACCAAGCATGGCGCTTGGCTGATGAGTTTATCAAAGGTGGGCATACACTAGTGTACACGAAAGATCGCTCAGGACAGGTTCGAGAATCGTATCCTTCTACTGGAGGTGGCAACCTCGAGGATATTCCACTGGTTATCTTAGTGAACAGTGCATCAGCATCGGCAAGCGAGATTGTCTCTGGTGCCGTCCAAGATTTGGATAGAGGTATTGTCGTCGGTGAGACGACGTTTGGCAAAGGATTGGTGCAGCAGTTCTTTCCGCTTCAGGATGGTTCATCTATCAAAATTACAACGGCAAAGTACTACACACCGTCGGGGCGTCTCATTCAACGACCATTCAAAGATAAAAAGTCGTATTATGCGCAAGAAGGGCGTATGGATCTGCAAGAAGGAGCAAACTTTGAGCATGCTCGCGAAACGACACAAGACTCTTTGCGTCCGGTATTCCGAACTTTGGCCGGGCGCAAAGTTCTCGGAGGTGGCGGAATTGTCCCAGACTACATTGTCAAGAGCGACACTGCTGGACCTTTGTACCAATCTCTAGCAAAAGCGAATATCTTCATTGAAGCGACGCAAGCCTACATCCTTAAGCGCGGTAATGCTATTCGTCAAAAATATGGTAAAGACCTCAAGCATTTCTTGACCTCGTACAAAGTTGACAATGATTTGCTCGAGCGTTTTCGTACCCTTGCAAAAGAACGGAATGTGGAATGGAATGAAGAGCAATGGAAGAAAGAAGAGGAGATGCTCCAAACGGCAATGAAAGGAACCGTTGCAAGCTTTATTTGGAATTGGGCAGACCATTCATTCATTTTTGCAATGATTCAACGCAAGCAGCTGGAACAAGCATTGAAGCTCTTTCCCGAAGCAACGAAAATGGCAAAACTCTAAAACAAACTTCTCCGAACATCGAAAGGGAGTCTTGGGTGTTATGCGTACAAGACTCCCGTGCGTTGTTTCTCAGTATTCCTCACTACAGCTCTACTCTATGCACACAGAAACTCTTGCAATTCATGCTGGTCGTCTGATAGATCCCACAACACAAGCTGTTACCTCGCCGATTGTTTTATCTACCACATTCCGTCATGCACCTGACGGGACGCTGTACAGCCCGTACTTATATACACGATATGATAATCCAAATCGTGCTGCGCTGGAACAATGTCTTGCAGAACTGGAAGGTGCTTATCAGGGGATAGCATTTGCTTCGGGAATGGCAGCGGCTATGGCGGTATTCCATACAGTACTTAAGCCCGGTGACCATGTACTGATACCAGAAGACTGCTATTTTACAATACGCCGCTTGCTGCGTGAGATATATGCTGTATGGGGAATAGAATACAGCCTTGTGGATATGACAAGTTCTGATGCAGTACGAGCTGCTCTGCGACCGACGACACGGCTTGTGTGGATAGAATCTCCTTCGAATCCACGATTATTGCTTACGGATATTGCTGCTGTAGCCGAAATTGCTCGGAGCGTGAGTGCATACTGCGTTGCTGATAACACGTGGGCAACGCCACTCCTGCAAAGACCGTTAGAATTGGGGTGTGATGCTGTTATTCATTCGACAACAAAGTACATTGCTGGTCATAGCGATGTGCTGGGAGGTATCGTTCTTGTGCGCGAAGAAGGAAGGTTGTATGAGCGCTTGCGAACATATCAACATGTTGCCGGTCCTGTGCCTTCTCCGTTCGATAGTTGGCTTGTTTTGCGGAGTATTTCTACGCTCCCGCAGCGCATGAAAGTACACTGTGATAATGCTTTACGCCTTGCGGAGTTCTTGTCTTCTCATCCTAAAGTTGACAAGGTGCACTATCCGGGACTTCGAAAGAATCCTTTTTATGCACTAGCAACGCGCCAGATGAAGGGGTTTGGTGGAATGCTTTCATTCGAAGTACATGGTGGATACGAAGCAGCAATAGCTGTGTGTGAGAGGACGCAGGTCATTACCTGTGCAACAAGCTTGGGAGCAGTAGAGAGTCTTATCGAACATCGTGCATCGATCGAAGGGGCAGATTCTCCTACACCACAGGGGCTTCTTAGGATGTCGGTAGGTTTGGAGAACTACACAGACCTACAGGATGACATAGCTCAAGCGCTTGATGCTGCACCATAAGAGATGTATTGTACAAGTATCAGACAGGTCTTTGCACACACAGAGCACTGTTACCGCAAAACAGTAATCTCTACCTTTGCTGTTCCCGACCGTGTCATATCAAGGGCTTCTGCTGCTGCGAGTGAAACATCAAGAATTCGAGACTGCTTCCATGGTCCGCGGTCATTGATGCGAACAATAACGGATTTGTTGTTATCAAGATTACGGACACGCACCATTGTGCCGAACGGTAATGTACGGTGCGCTGCACTTAGCTCATGTTGGTTGTAGCGCTCTCCGCTGGCTGTCGGACGTCCATGAAATTCATTACCATAGTATGATGCCAGACCTACGAATACCGTCTCAGTTGTTTCGTATGATGTTGGGCTATGGGTGCGTGCCGTAGTCTGCTCATCGGTACTAGCTTTTATTGTTGTAGTGGCAAAGCGTACCGATGAGCTACACGCGTACAGGAGCACTGCCAGAATAGAAAAGAAAGTATACGAGCTACATTGCTGAAAGCTCTGGTAATAGTATGAGAGCGTAGAACGGCAAAGTACCAGGACATTCATAGCATACACACAGAGAATAGGCTGCACAATTATATGACGGGCAGTGTGGAAGTCACTGTGCCAAATAGATGCAAAGCAATTCCTGTGCCACATGACAGCATTGCAACATTGGCGGAAAACATTATTAGCTTTTTGTATAAAATTTTCTTAATTTCCTGCCTCATCAAACACTTGTAGTATTCTTCAAGGCAGCTATATTTTTCAGTAAGCGACCATTATACATGCATAAATGATACAGGGTACTGTCCTTTCTCCTACCGTACGCGTTCTCCTGCGTGAACATGTTGTGATTGTCTTGGCGTTTATTGGTCTCTATCTATATACGTATACAAACGTACTGCGGTCACAAGTTGCTACTGGGCTTGATCCACAAAGACGTCTAACACAGTACATTCTGGAAGTATGGCGAGAAGATCAGGGATTGCCACAAAACGCTGTGCAAACAATTTTGCAAACCCGCGATGGATACTTGTGGTTTGGTACACAAGAAGGTGTCGTACGCTTCGATGGAGTGCGCTTTACGGTCTTTGATAAACAGCACACTGAGGGTATCAGGGAAAATAATGTGTATGCTCTCTGCGAAGACAAAGAAGGTAAGTTGTGGATTGGAACGTATGTTGGTGGCATTAGTGTCTATAGCAAAGGTGTGTTCAAAAACTATCACACAGACAAAGGTGTCGATAGCGATGTTACGTCTATTTTTCAGGACAGCAAAGGAAACATATGGGCAGGAACGTATGCAGGCTTGATACGGTATAATCCACAGAGAGATAGATTTGAGAAGGTGCGTGGTAATGGTATGCCAGAAGGAATAGTCGTTACGCGCATTAAGGAATCAAAGAATGGAATGTTGCTGATTGCGACACAGCAAGGGCTATTTGTTATGGATAATGGGACGTTCCAGCGGTACGGCAAAGTGCAGGGTCTGGTGAGTGAACGTTTGAGCGATGTGTTCTGTAACCCACGTTCTGGCGAGATTTGGGTTGCAACAGACGAAGGTGTGCAAAAATTTGAGAACGGGCAATTTACAACGCTGTACACAAAGGAAACAGTAGGTATGCCCTCAAATTTTTGTCTCTATGTATTCGAAGATAGTCGTGGGAACTTTTTTGTTGCGACAAATGCAGGATTGAGTCGTATCAAGAATGGGCGAGCCGAAACGCTCACAGACAAAGATGGCTTAGGAAGCGATGAAATACAATATATCTATGAAGACCGCGAAGGAAGTATTTGGATTGGTTCCAGTGCCGGTGGGCTAAATCGTCTTAAAAATGGCAAGTTTACTCCGTTTGGCGTGCCGGAAGGTATATCGTTCCCAATGCTGTGGGCAGTATTTCAGGACAGCCGAGGGGATATCTGGATTCCGACAAATGGTGGGGGTATCAACCAAGTGCGTGATAATCGGGTCATTCGCGTGTACACCGAAAAAGATGGTTTGCCGACAAATAGTATTCGTTCTGTAGGTGAAGCCGCCGATGGTACAATGTACTTTGGAACACAAGAAAAAGGTCTTGCAAAGCTTGTCAATGGCAAATTTACTGTTCTAACGCAAAAAGATGGTATCGCTGGCAATTTTGTGCGAGTAACGTATCAGCATCCTGACGGGTCGCTGTGGTTTGGCTGCAACCGCGATGGATTAACTGTCTTGCGTAATGGTATCTATACAACGTACACAACACAGGATGGTCTGCCGCATAACACAGTATATCGGATTATGCAACGCAGAGACGGAAAATTGTGGCTTGCTACACGGGGAGGTCTAGCCATATACGAAAACGGACGCTTCACAGCGCTTACCACAGCTAATGGTTTATCGGGTAGCGTTGCAATGTCTATGCATGAAGATAGCGATGGGGTACTCTGGATAGGAACAAATGGTGGTGGTATTAATCGCTACAAAGATGGAAAGTTTGCCGCTGCTCGTGCAAAAGACGGTATGCCCGATGATACAGAGTATTCAATTTTGGAAGATGACAAGGGAAATCTATGGATGACATGTAACAAAGGAATCATCAAAGTTGCGAAATCTGAGCTCAATGCGTTTATGGATGGTGCAATTCCAAGAATTCAGAATGCGGTGCTATATGGAAAGCTTGATGGTATGCGAAGTTCAGAATGCAATGGGGGAAATCAGTTTCCTGCTATCCGTACACGAGATGGAAAGTTTTGGTTTCCCACAGTAGCAGGTGCTGCCGTTATCGATCCGAATAATGTACCAATAAACTCTCTCGTTCCACCTGTTGTCATAGAAGAGCTCATTGTTGACAAAGAAGTATATACGCTGCATAATGGTGCGGTGGTTGTTCCTCCCGGCAAAACAAACTTTGAGTTCCACTTTACTGCGCTCAGTCTTTTATTCCCCGGAAAAGTACGCTTTAAGTACATGCTTGAGGGATTCGATAAAGAGTGGGTAGATGCTGGAACACGGCGCTCAGCGTTTTATACCAATATTCCTCCGGGCGAGTACGTGTTTCGAGTAAAAGCTTGCAATAACGATGGTGTATGGAACGAAACCGGAGCCGAATTTGCATTTTACTTCCGACCATACTTTTATCAGACATGGTGGTTTGCTTTGCTGTGCGTGGCATTGGTTGCTGGAAGTGTTTACCAAGCGTATCGCATTCGGATACGCAGTGCAGAAAAGCGTGAGGCTGAGCTGAATCGCCGTATTGATGAAATGGTAGTCGATTTACGCAAAGCACATGAAGCAACGCTGCAAGAGAAAGAAAGTGTGGAGCGGAAAGTAGAACTTGCTGTTCGCGAGTCAGAATCTCAGCGCCAGTATCTTGCTTCATCGGTGGAAGAGCTGCTTCAGGAGATGACACGTTTTGCATCGGGGAATTTGAATATCAACCTTATTCCCAAAAGCAGTGACGATATCGGACGGCTCTACGACGGCTTTACAAAAGCCGCAGAAAACATTGCACTCATGATTCGGCAGGTAAGCGAGGCGGTAAACACAACGGCACGAGAGAGTCGTGATATTTCTGCATCGGTTGAGCATATGTCTCGCGCGGCACGTCAGCAAAATGCACAAGTGACGGAGGTACGTACTGCTATTAACGAAATGACGAACACGATTCACGATACATCAAAAAACATCAATCTTGTGGCATCTATTGCAACCGAGTCGGGTGAGAGTGCAAAGGAAGGCGGAAAAATTGTGGAGCAAACAATCGCCGGTATTAACAAGATTAGCGAAGTAGTACAGGCATCGGCGCAGACTGTGCAGCGCTTGGGAGAACGCAGTGTAGAAATCGGTGATATTATTGAGGTTATCAACTCTATTGCCAATCAGACTAATCTTCTAGCACTCAATGCAGCAATCGAGGCAGCTCGTGCTGGCGAGCATGGAAAGGGATTCGCGATCGTTGCCGACGAAGTTCGCCAGCTCGCTGAAAGTACAACGAAGGCAACAAAGCAAATCACGACGATGGTAAAGCAAATTCAGGACGATATTGCTGAGACCGTAAAAATTATGAAGCAAGGGACGCGCGAAACAGAAGCAGGAAAGCGCCTTGCAGAAAAAGCTGGAAACGCCTTGAATAGCATCATTGAACAAACGGAAAAAGTAGCGAGCATTACTGTTCAAGTTGCTGCTGCCAGCGAAGAACAAGCTGTAACAAGCGAAGAAATTCGTCGTAATGTAGACAGTATGACACATACGCTGGAGCAGTTTACAAAAGAAATTACAGAAATAGCTGATGCTGCCGAATCACTTAAAGAGCTTGCGACAAATTTGCAAACACTTGTTCGAAAGTTTAGAGTGAGTTAGGTGTTGCTCTCAGCGAGGGGATGTACTGGCTTCGACAGGGTGATGATAGAGCGTATGATGCGTGTCGTGCTCCGCCGGTAGCGCACGTACCTTCAACCGGCAAACAATAAGTGGCAACACTTACTCCTATGCAATGGCTGCATAATATACCGCGCCTTGCCATCTGCCCGTGATGTGTCTGTTCGTTACGGTCGCAGGTGCTGACAACAAACAGAACGATAGAACAATGAGGCACAGGTTGTTCTGTCCGATAGACTGTGTCTAGCGCTTGCCGTCCTGTCGTTTGGATACGGTAAGAGCGAATGAGGTAAAACGACTACACACGTAGTATCAGCGTTCTACGCACTTTGGACGCGGGTTCGACTCCCGCCATCTCCACAATATACATGAGCCCTGACAGAACAACACAGTATCTTCTGTCAGGGCTCGAGTTTTTTCTTGTCAGAGATAAACCGATTTGCTGTGCATAGCAAATTAGGGCTAGACAAGTGCTGCATCAAGCGCTCTTCGTATATTCTGCTCGTCGAGGTCAATGCCGATAAAGACAATTTCATTGTGTATGTGTTCTTGCGAAGTCCATTCTCCGAAGGCGCTAAATGATAGCTGCTTCCCAGCATGATTCCATAGAAACGCAGTATTGCTACCTTCGAGAGCTATCCAGCCTTTTGAACGAAGAACACTATAAGGTAAGCCACGCTCCAGCGTTCGAATAAGTTTGTGCTCATCGAATCGCCGCGTTGTTTTGTAGACAAATGCAGAAATGCCGTACTCTTCGGCTTCAGAACTATGAAGATTGACAAGCTCGTATAGCCATGTTCGAGATTGTTCGGCAACTGCAATATTGAATAGACGAGTGTCAAATACTTCGTCGAACGGCACGTTTCCTTGCTCAGTAAAGATAAGCTTTGCACGGGGATTGGTGAGCGCCAAGAACTCTTCTAGTTTCTGGAGAGTGTCTTTGTCAACAAGGTCGATTTTGTTGATCACAATGATGTCTGCTCCTTCAATCTGTGATGCAAGGAGCTGACCGAATCCCCGCTGACTTTGGTCGTCAGGTAGATGCCCAGCACGTTGGTACATGTCAAAAAATTGACCTGCATCAACAACAGTAATAATAGCATCAACTCTAACGCGCCCATGCAGGCGAGGGAGTTCAGGAGCAAGGGCTAGTAGCTCTGGTGCAATGTAGAAGGCTTGTGCAATAGGTAACGGCTCGCCAATACCTGTGGATTCAATGACAATACCATCGATATCATGAGAACGCAGAATATCATCAACAGCCTCAATTAAATCACCACGTAGGGTGCAGCAGATGCAGCCATTAGAAAGCTCAACCATGCGTTCAGTTGTGTGCGTTACAAGGGTAGCGTCGATATTGATCTCACCAAATTCATTCACAATGACAGCAAGCTTCGTACCGTTGCTATTATGAAGAAGGTGGTTGAGTAGGGTCGTTTTGCCGCTGCCTAAAAAGCCGCAAAGAATTGTGATCGGTACAGGAGAAGGGGTTGTCATATGCATTCTATGTTTGCAAAAGAATCAATGAGATGGTGTGCTGCAATAACCTGCGCTTGGAGCACAGATGCGAAGCGGCATGTTGGTACTAGTCATGCCGCTTCTACATGTGCCTCAAGAACCTACCGAATAACGAGTGGGAAGGTGATATCCATATCGCTCTCAGGAGCACGATTTGTACCCGTTTTTCTCACACTATCGTAGTGCCCAAGAACGACATTGAGTGCCCCGCGTGCTTGCCCACCACTTGTGGTCATAACGGTAAATTCTAGACCAACTGGTAAGTTATTCTTATCACGGTCTGTAATGGTGATTGTTACGCGCCCTTGCGCCTCGCCGGACACAGTATAGAAAAATTGGTGTTTATCCGCTTCCTTTTTGTATTCTGCAGTGAGGTCTATTGGCGGATTCTTCGTTGTATTGACAGCCTTAATAGTTCCTGTATATGTGCGTCCAGCCGCAAGAACTAGCGTGTCTATGCGTGTGGGCGTTCCTTTAACATCAGTTGTGCTTCGCCATACTGCAGTAACATTGCCTTGCGGGCTAGTAAGAGTAATAGTTACTTCGTTGGGGAGGACTTCCTCTGCTATATCTGTAGGGCTATTGATAGGGCGGCAACCATTGCCCCACAAACTCAGCAATCCACAACAAGCAAGCATTGTAAGAACAGTGTTGCGATACGGTATGTGTGCTTTGTACATGGTAACAACTCTATAATAGTGGAGAAAACAGTGAGTACAATAAATGTGGCTGAGGCTATTAACACCATTTCTCATGGTGGAAACGCTTAAAACTGGTGTGTGTACACTACTTTGCTAATAAAGGCTTGTGATTCTGCACCTTCAGGTTGAATCATAGACTCATTGAATACGAGATACAGAAAGCTGAGCGGTAAGAACTCCCAGCTTCCTCGCACGTTCCAACGCGCTCGGCGGTCGAAGGAATTGTACTGATAAAACACTGAAAGTTGTAGTTGCGGACTTGCTGCAAGGCGTGCACCACCAGTGATAATCTCCGTTATGAGGTTTTCTCTGTGTCTCCCAACCTCGAAAAATTGATTGCGCTCATATTCTGCTGTAAGGGCAATGTGTGGTATAGGTGCATAGCGTACAGAGCCGTAAAGAGTTGTAAGCCTTCCATGAAAATATTCGCCAAAATCAGCGCTTACTGTACATGATAATGGCGCCGAAGCATCGCTGCTGTACTGAATAATGTGGCGTATGTAAAAATATTCTCCCTGCGCAATGGCTATACCGACTGGAGCAAAGTCAAAATCAATATTCTGCCACGTCGGCACAATACTATAGCGGACAAATGCATTATCCTGAAAATAAAACCACAGTGGGAAGATATCGAGCGATGCTTGCTGGAATTTCCCATTATTCGCATTGTGATATAGCTCAAGCTCGATGCCTGGATCCCAGCGTCGCCACCATGTACGTTCTGTGGGACGAAGAACTGCATACGCAGCAGGATTGTGAAACACCGTGTTCGATTGCGCAACAAAGCCCATTCCGGGTAAGTATCGCGCCGTTGCAAAAGAGTGTGCTGTACCGATGTACAGATGGTTTGTGTTGTATGCAGCATAGAGATTACCTGCTAGTCCTGCACTGGGTAATACAGTGGGGTGTTGTGTTGTGTGTGATGACGGCAAAGGATTATCCCAAGAGCCGCTCAACATAGCTGTTACGGTAAGTTCATCGACTGGTCGCCAGAGTGCGTCTAGTGTGAATGTTACATTGTGTCGCCCGTTTGTGTGTAATGCGTCCGACCTATTGTCATAGCGATATGTAAGCATTGCGCCAGCACTGCTTTGTGTACCAATATTGTGCAGGTAGCGCAGAAGACCGAACGTTACGGCACTTTGCTGCTCTGTTGGACGCTGCTGCACGAGCATACCCGCAAGAGCACGCTCACTATTGCGCTCGACATAGCGGACTCCAGCATCAATTGCGACAGGGCGTGCTGCAAATTGAGTGCTTTCGAGGCCAATAGTACGGCTGAAAAACGGTCGGACAAATGAGTTGTCTACTTCAGGAAATATGCCCGAATTTTCCAAGAAAAATTGCCGTCGTTCAGGAAAGAAAAGATTAAAGCGTGTAAGATTGTTTACTGCTCTATCTACATCGGCTTGTGCAAAATCGGTGTTGAGAGTAATATCGAGCGTAGCATCAGTTTTTATTGCCCATTTCAGGTCACCGCCAAATTTTGGTGTGTGCTGTGTGAGTATATTGGCGCTTGCTTGCACCTTCTGAAGTGAAAAATCGTAGAGAACGTAAGGCTGAATACGTATGTTCACCGAAGGTTTTGGTAACTTCAAGCCACATAGCTGTGCTGCGTAGACCATGCGATACGGTGTATAGGACTGTGGTACAGGAGGAAAAGATGTCTGCTCGTAGTCGCGCCGTGCTAAGCGAAAGAAGCTAATCCCCCAAATAGTGCTATCATGTTGCTCGGTATCATGATAGCGGAGCGTTGCAAAAGGAATAGCAAACTCTGCTGTCCAACCACTATCAGTGATTGTCGTGCGAACATACCACAGTGCATCCCAATCGCTATCGTTGAAGCTGTCATCGAATACCTGTTTGTCGCGTTGCGAGCCGTAAGGTGTTGTTTGAAAGGAGACGCAATAGCGCTTTAGGTTTTGTGGGTCGAGCTGAATAGCAAAAATGTCATTTTCGCCGTACACAAAATCACGGCGCAAGTCCTGCACACGCACTCCACTGCGTCCGGTGCTATCGCGGCAGAAGACACCAACGTACAAGTACTCATTGTCGAAGAGCACACGGACACTTGTCGGATAACGTACTGGTGAGCCTTGTACAGGCTCAGTTTGAAAAAAGTCTTGTATGACTTCAGCTTGTGCCCACTCTTCCTCATTGAGCATCCCATCGAGAGTAATTCTTCTGGGTAGAACTTCCCGTGCGTGAACTCGTGGTGGAATTGCTGGTGGAGGAAAATTGCCGCGAAGTGCTTCGCTATGGCCATGCTCTTCTCTCAAGCTTTCTTGGCCGAGAAGTAAAGATACAGAGGTAAAGCAGAATAGAATTGTAGCAGTCTGGACGAATTTCATATAACCAGATGAAAATGAAAGACAAAAACGCTCTATGTGCTAGTGCGTGTGGTTGCCAAATGGCACAGAAACACGTATGATAATATTTCGTCCTGCATCATCGGCAAAGTAGCGATATCTGCTCAGGTAATCTCGAAATGGTGTATCGAGAAGATTACGCGCTGTAATGCTCCACGTAAGTTGTGTACTGAAAGCGTGTATTGTACTGCCAAGAGAGACATCAAATAGCACATATCCGTGCGGCGGCAACGTATAATCTACATTTTGTGGGAAACGATCTTGTGTGCGAACAAGCAAAGAGCTGAATTCGCAGAATACATCGGTCATTTCGGCAAGTGATGGAAGTTCGAGTCGTGTAAACATCCGCATTCTATCAGCAGGCATAAAAATCAATGGTTCTGCATCGGAAATATTGATGCCACGAACAAGCGATGCTGCTCCACCCATACGCCATGTCATATTATTGCTAGGATGTGCGAGCAACACAGCATCGAGACTAAGCTCTGAGCCTGCCAGAAATGCAAGTGTCTGTGTATAAAAAAATGTTGGAAATGTTCCGCGAATAGTAACTGTCGGACGAGCGGCATCAGGTCGGGAGTAGATAAAGTCTGCTATGGCATGTGCATACGCACTGATTTCCATGCGCAGTATGTTGCCTGTATGGGATAGGGTAATATCGGCTGAGTAACTTCGTTCGGGCCGCAGCTGACTATTGCCAATTTCATACTGTGCTGCCCCATGATGAACTCCCAACGAAAATTGCTCATGGACAAGAGGCGCTCTCCATGCTATGCCAACGTTCAGCGCAAGAGTAGTAGAGTGCTTGTCGTGTGTAGTAGTAGATGTGTCTGTTTGCATATCAACTGTAGAGCGCTGTATTGTAAATGTCGGCTGAGGAAATTCATAGCGTACTCCCCATGCTGCTGAAATGCCAGAGAACAATTGCATTGTGTCGGGTATATTGCGGCTTGAAGAGCCACGAATACGAATATGCCGTATGTCGTAGCGTATGCCTGCGTTCAGAATCATGTGAGGAGTAGTCAGTGTTTCAATGCAATAGATACCAGCAGATTCGGCATAAAAGCTAGGAATCAACAATGTTCGACCACCCTGTATATTCCACTGCGTCGCGACGCTTGCGCCAAGAACTCCTGTAATGATGCTTGTCGGAGAGAGTGTAAACGCATGATGACGGAATTTGGTATCGAGAGAATATGTTGTGAGCTGAAGTGTCATTGCTGGGCGGTTTAGAGAAGCAAGAAGAAGCCCAGAATCTCCACGAATACGAGCGTTGTGGCTATCAAATTCTGCACGATTATTTTGCTGCCAGCCGTATTGTATATCAAATTGCCCAAGTGGTGCCTTGTACTGAGCATGTACTGACCAGAGGTCGTGTGTAATCTGCTGTTTAGGGTTGTGTATAGAGTATGTCCAATCATATTCCACAAGAGGTCTTCCAGCTTCGATAGCTCGCTGAAGGTCGTTGAGCGTGCCAATGTGTGCACCGCGAAGGATACCAAGCTCTGTAGTAAATAATGCGTAATACGCTTCGATAGTGAAACGTTCGGAGGTGTAACCCAGAGCTAACGACCCATTGAGTTCCTGAAATCCTGTATTGCTCAGAATATAGTGTGGAGCGCGCGAATCACCTGCTTTGCGAGCACTACCCTGAACACGCCATCCAAAGCCTTCTCCAAAAGTGTGTATACATGAGCCTGCTTCACCAATGCTGACTGCACCGCCTTCCAGTGTAAGCGAAAACGCGCCTTGCGAGTTATTGCTAAAAGCTGCTATATGAGTTGTGCCCCCAAACCATGTACCATGCGGAAGGGGATATGGCTGAACACGAACGACTCCACCAAGCGCTCCCTGACCATACTCTATACCAGCTGCACCACGCAGAACTTCAATGCGCTGTACTGAAAATGGGTCAATTTCTGGTGCATGGTCTGCACCCCACTGCTGACCTTCTTGCACAACTCCTGCATTAACAATCACAACACGTTGGCTGTGCAAGCCCCGTATAACAGGCTTTGCAATGGATACACCTGTTTGCAGCAGTGCTATGCCTGGAATGTGCGAAAGTGCCTCGCCGAGCGTCTGACCGCGAGAGCGTTCGAGTTCTTGACCCTCGATAAGAACTACGTTATGTGTTGCTATACTTCCTGAATGCGCGCGTGTGTCCTCCACATAGATGGCATCCCTTCTATGGGAAGACATCGTATGTAGTTGGATATCGAGCGTCAATGTATCGTGCACAGAGCGCACAACATAGTGCAGTGGTTGGTAGCCTGGTAGGCGAACATAGAGAGTATCGGGTAGGGATAGCGTGCGCGACGAACTCCGCCGTATCACAAAAGAGCCATCGCTGCGCGAGAGTGTAGTGTGCTGTGCTGCTGTAAGGGTAATTCGCACACCAGACAGCGGCATACGCGTTGTGTTATCGCGGACAGTACCATAAATAACTTGGCTGTATCCTACATACGGGCGCAAAAGGACAAGCGCACCGACACAGGAGAGAATCCACCAGTGTCGCATAGAGAAAAAAACGGAGTCTTTTGGTGTATGGTCACATGCTTGCGATGCCAGTTCAATCGAGCGTGCGACTGCTACTTACAAAGAGAGGTTGTTGTGCGGAGCAGTGTACACACAAAGCCTAGCGAGACAAGTACGAGAAGTGCTTCAAAGATGGTGGGGCACGGCTTGCTACGCTGCTGAGAAATACAGAGAAAGTACAGGGTACTATGGAAAGAAGAGGTGTATAGGCAATAATGTGCGATATAGTAGTTACCGTGCAATAGTGGGCAGTATTGCTATGCTGAGCAAATATAGCATTACAGAGCAAACAACTCTCCTCTTCTATAGCTTTGGGTACATGAGTGTTGTCATTGCAGGATTCTGAAGCACTAGAGTTATCGGGCAGAGCAGTCGACAACACATGAGAACAAAGAGAGCTTGCCTCCTTGCTGTGCGTATGCATAATACTAGCTATACGCGTAGCAACAAGCAGTGTAATGAGGATACCTGCTAAAAAGTGGGCGAAGAAGATACTGTTGTGTAAAGCATGGTGCATTGCACAAAATTACCATAAATGGCTGTAATGTGCAAATGATTTGCAATAGCGGGCGTGTTATGCAGAATGACGGATACCCCAGCGGAGATATGTTGCTCCATAAGTAAACCCACCACCGAATGCTGCGAGGATGATATTATCCCCATACTTGATTTTACCGTCTTTATGCCATTCAGACAGGCAGATAGGGATTGTGCCAGCAGTAGTATTGCCATAGCGTTGAATGTTAATCATAACGCGGTCTTTCTCGAGTTCCATACGGCTTGCTGTAGCATCAATAATCCGTAAATTTGCTTGATGGGGTACAAGCCAAGCAATATCCTCACCTGTGAGGTTGTTACGCTGCATAACATCGCAGGCTGCATCTGCCATACTTTTTACTGCTGCTCTGAATACAGGTTGTCCATCCTGAAAGATGTAATGGAGCCGTTTTTCTACAGTTTCAAGAGAAGCTGGCATAACACTGCCTCCTGCCTTCATATGTAACAGTGGCAACCCGCTTCCGTCAATGTGCATGACGGAATCTATAATCCCAGTATTCTCATCATCGCTCGGTTCTAAAAGAACAGCTCCTGCACCATCTCCAAAAATAATACAAGTAGTGCGGTCTTGGGGGTCAGTAATGGTAGTCATTTTATCGGCACCAACAACAAGTGCTTTTTGCGATGCGCCTGCCTCGACAAGTCTTCGTGCTGTTTCCAACGCAAAGATGAATCCTGAACATGCTGCTGAGACATCGTACCCCCAAATATACGGATGCTTCATCTGCATCTTGTCTTGAATAATGCACGCTGTTGACGGGAAGATATAGTCGGGGGTAACAGTTGCAACGATAATGAAATCTATTTCGTCTTTGTCGATGCCGCGACTATTCAGGCAATCTTGAATTGCACGAACACCCATGTCCGAGGTTGCCATACCGTCTGGTGCGAAGCGTCGTTCCTCAATACCTGTGCGTGTGCGAATCCATTCGTCAGTTGTTTCAATACGGTTTTCGAAGTAGGAATTGGGAATAACGTTGTCGGGCACATAATGCCCAACGGCTGTGATAACGGCTCGTTTCATAGAGGAATTAGGAAGTAAGCGCAGCTTCAATACGTTGATTAACTTCTTTGCGAACAACCTCTTCTGCACGGAGAATCATGTTTTTCACTGCGAGCGGTGTAGATTTGCCATGCCCAATAATACTGACACCATTAACGCCGAGAAGTGGTACACCGCCATAATCCTCATAGTTCATACCTGTGAGTGCTCCTTTCAGTGCGGGCTTTGCTGCTGCCATAAGAAGTTTCTGGATGATGCCCGTTGATGCAAAGGCAGAAAACTTGGCTTTGAGAAATGTCAACATGCTTTCGGCAAACTTCAGAACAATGTTGCCAACAAATCCATCACAAACAACAACATCAACAGTTCCTGTGAGAATATCGCGCCCTTCGATATTGCCCACAAAGTTCAATGTGCTCTGTCGGAAAAGAGCATATGCTTCTAGAGCAATGTCATTCCCTTTGCTATCTTCCTCACCAACGTTAAGTAGACCCACGCGTGGGCGCTCAATACCAAGAATACATTGAACATAAATGCTCCCCATAATGCCAAACTCAAACAAATGCTTTGCCTTACAATCAACGTTTGCTCCCGCATCGACAACAAGTGTAGGTTGAGATGTTGTTGTTGGGAAGAATGTTCCAATAGTAGGTCGGCTGACACCCGTAATGCGACCTAAAATCAGTGTTGAATGAGACATAACAGCGCCCGTGTTTCCTGCAGAAACAAAGGCATCTGCATGCCCGTCTTTATGGTGCTGTAAACCAAGATACAACGATGATTGTCGCTTTTTCCGAAATGCTTGCGCAGGCTCATCGTCCATCGCGACAACTTCGTCAGCATGAAGAATCGAGAACTGTGATGGTGCTATCCCATGTTGGTGTATGGCAGTTTGTATGGCATCTTGTTGCCCAATAAGGAGAATCTCAACGTTAATATTGTGCTCTTGGAAGTAACGCAATGCTTGATATGCCCCAAGAATTTCGTTCTGTGGTGCAAAGTCGCCACCCATTGCATCAACAACAATGCGTATCGGTTGTGCCATAGTGCCGTAGCAAAATCAGATTGCTGCGATAATAAATGGGTGAAAAAATACATAAACGTTACGACAGCATGAAGGAAATTTTGCTCTTTGCTTTATTCCAGAGAGCACGATGCGGTCGCGTTGCTTTTTCAACAAGAAGAATAAATGATTGATACTGCTTTCCAACAGCTGTTGTCATAGCTGTTTGGCATGGAGGATTACTAGAATAGTATCCATCATACTGGCATTCTTGAGCTTCGCGTGCTTCCAGTAGGGTAGCATTCAGCGTGAGCTCGGGTACAATCATGCCCCTATCACCTGCGAAACCACAGCAGCTGGCGTGTATTGGTGTGGTAGCTTGTTCAGCACAAGCTTCTGCAATTGTATAAAGCTTGTCAGCAAAGCCAAGTTTCATAGCAGAACACACAGGGTGTAGAAGTACTGACTCCGGAAGGCGCGATATTGTACTCTGTGCCTGAAGCTTAGGTAGGAGGATGTCGTGCACATACTCTACTGCATCAAGAATACGTAGTGCTGTA
>JANWZB010000219.1 GCA_025055035.1 Candidatus Kapaibacterium sp. | reverse complement strand
GTTCCTACTGGGAAGCAACAGAGATATATACCAAACTCTCACCATTCACATACGCACACCGCATAACAAAGCCACTGCTACTTATTCACGGTGCCGACGATGACAATCCGGGTACATTTCCTATACAATCTCAACGTCTGTATCAAGCAATATCCGGTAATGGCGGAACAGTACGACTAGTTATGTTGCCCTGCGAAGCTCATGCTTATCTTGCGCGTGAGTCTGTGCAGCATGTGATGGCAGAAATTCTTGAGTGGGCAGATACGTACATTAAAAACCCGAAGCCACGCTAGAACGCAGTCTTTTTCCTTAGCTTGAGAACATCGGTTGCAAGAATTTTTGTAAATTTTATGTTATGTGTATGGATAGTGATGCTCTTTCTTCGTTGAGCAATGCTCACGAAGCATCTCCTTCGCAAGATTCACTCTCTGCGACTCTTCATGTACGCTACCAAGCGGTCTGTAGTTCAATTGCAGAAATAGCTTACGCCTGCGGGCGCCCTGCAGACACAGTACGCATTGTTGCTGTATCGAAGACGCAGCCACCGCACGTTCTTCAGGCAGCGCTTCGGGCAGGAATTTATGCACTAGGAGAAAACTATGCACAGGAAATGAAAGAAAAGGCACGTGCTTTGCCGCAATCGCAGGTAGAATGGCATTTTATCGGTCATCTGCAAACAAATAAAGTCAAGATGATTGCGCCGTTTGTACACTGCATTCATTCAGTTGATTCTGAACGCCTCGCAAAGGAAATTTCCAAAGCTGCAGGAAATCTTGGGCGAACAATTGACATTTTGCTGCAAGTGAATACTTCAGGCGAACAGTCGAAATCTGGCTGTGCGCCTGAACAAGTCTCTACCCTTGCAGATGCAGTTCTTACTCTTCCGCATCTTCGTGTTCGAGGACTCATGACCATCGCTGCACAAAACGATGATGCTGAAGCTGTACGCCCGATGTTTCGCCTACTGCGTTCTTTGCGCGATGAGCTATACCAGCGCTACCCCGACGCAGCTGTACAAGGAGCATTCCATGAACTTTCAATGGGTATGAGTGGCGATTACCCCGTCGCTATTCAGGAAGGCGCAACAATACTCCGCATTGGTACAGCAATTTTTGGTGAGCGACACTACGCGCAGTAAAGAATTCTGTGTTGCATTTGTCTTATCTTACGGTACTGTATATGAGCAACCTCCGCACACAACTTGCAGAAACAGCTTCTGTTCTACGCAATCTAACGACCGTTCAGCCAGAAATCGGCATTATCTTGGGTACAGGACTAGGCGGATTAGCAAATGCAATCGAGATTGAAGCTAGTATCGCATATGAAGACATCCCACACTTTCCTGTCTCGACAGTGGAATCACATCACGGGCGCTTAATCTTCGGCATGCTGGGTTCACGGTGCGTGATGGCAATGCAAGGGCGCTTTCATTACTATGAAGGCTATACTATGAGGCAAATCACCTACCCAGTGCGTCTCATGAAGTATCTTGGCATCAATCTGCTGTTCATTTCTAATGCCTGTGGCACGGTGAATCCCCTATTCCGCAAAGGCGATGTGATGATTATGGACGACCACATCAATTTGATTGGTGATAATCCTCTCATCGGACCCAACGACGACACGTTCGGACCACGCTTTCCAGATATGTCGGAGCCATATTCACGGCGCCTTATTGCCCTTGCTGAAAAGGTTGCTCTCGAGCAACGCATTCCTGTGAAAAAGGGCGTCTATGTTGCAGTTGCCGGACCGAATTTGGAAACACGCGCAGAATACCGTTTTTTACGTGCTATCGGAGCAGATGTGGTTGGTATGAGCACTGTACCAGAAAATATCGTTGCCCGCCACATGAATATGGAAGTGTTCGGCTGCTCTATTATCACCGATGAATGTTTTCCTGAA
>JANWZB010000218.1 GCA_025055035.1 Candidatus Kapaibacterium sp. | reverse complement strand
GGTGCAACACGATTGACATTCACAACCTGACCTTCGTCCAGAAGGGTTCGAGAACGTAAGCGCATTTTGAGCTGCCCGCCAAAATCATGGCGGTATGCAAAGACAACTTCATTGTTAAAGTTATTATTTGCATACACAGGAACATTCCCAATAATAAACGCACCTTGTTGCATTGGTTCAGGCAGCGCTTGAATTTTGCGCACACAGTCATCGATAACACTTTCCTGCAAATGACGATTTGCAATGTAGTTATGGGCCTGAATCATGAACGAGAAATAGATTGCTGTTATTATTACAAAAGGTATGACAACAGTGTAGCCACGCTGTAAGCGTGCAAACAGTGCCCCCAGCAAAATGGCAAGACATATCCACGTTGAGCCTAGAAAACGATTCTCAATGCCCTCTATCCGCATATTGAAACCAGAGAATACTGACAGCGAGGAACACGCCAGCAGTGCTAGCGCAACAACAAAGAGAAAGTAGTATTCTACTCCGCGAGTATACTTGTGAGTCCGTTGCGAAGCATCATCGGTATGTTGTAGTGTAGAAGCTGTAATACTATTGTTATTGCTCTGGCCGAGCTTACGCATAGCAGCAATAAATAGCGCAACACCACCAAGCAAAAGCCACCAGTCCCAGCGCTTGAGCAAAGACCAGCCATAATGTGTCAACGAAGACGCAAGCATAATAGGTGTATCTACCACTACACTAAATAACCAACGCCCAAACGAGCCCACCATTTTAGTAATTGGTCTTGCGGAAAGTCGAGAAAGCGAAACACCATATAGTGGAACAATAATTTTTTGGAACAATGAAAGTATAGCAATGACTGTAACAATAGGTGCAGTGCAACGCATAAGCTCGCTCAGGAATTCTCGAGAGCATAAAAAGCGGAAGAAAGAGAGTATTCTAGCATACAAAGACTGTGGCGTGTATAGTAACTCCTCCAAGTGTGGTGCAATTCTTGGAGCTAAAGGCAAGAGCGCGATAATTAGCAGAAGCGGTGCACTGACTTCATAAATCAAAAGACCAAGAAGAGCTAAAGCATACGCTCCAATAAGCTTGGCTGAACGCGCTTTACTGCTGTTCATATATTGATCAATATTCCACAATGATAACGCCCAAAATACAATACTAGCTGAGCCAATAATCATAACCAATGGTTCAAAAATAGTTGAAGAAGCTATAGTAGGAACAGCAGCAATTGCGATGAACCAATAAGCTGCAGCGATACCACAATAGTTCCTGCATACTCTACTTACTAGTAGTATAGCTGCTATCCAGCAAATAGTGTTTATCACAATGTATGGTATCGGGTTTTCTCCAAACAGAGTAGGGGTTACAGCAAAAAACACACAGCCCAAGGGTCTCATGCCTCCTCCCCCAACAGTGTTCCAGTACACAAATGTTTTCCAAATACTTTGGTCAAAATACGACTGAGCAATCATCATCCAGTCATCAATCATGAAGCTACCACCCTGTAAAATGTAAGGCAAGTAAGCAATGACAATAAGCAGAACTAGCGAAATAACAGTTGTCTGTGAAACTTTAGACATATCTTGTTGTATTTTCAAACATTACGGGAATTCAGTACTCGATTGTGAAAATTGAATCACGAAATCTTTTGAAGAGCGACACTTCTCTGCATTGCAAAAATATTTGGTGCCAAGCGTGTACATATTCTATCAATAGCTTCTACACATCAAATTCCTATTTCAGGAAGCGGTATTGCGAAAGTCTTTGCTGTTACACCACCTGAAAGAAGAAACAAGAAACACTCGCTGTATGCATCAAAGACAATGCGAAAATACGGTACATTGCTGTAGAAGCGTTGGTGATCATTAAACAGCAACGCTCCAACCGCATTATTACCCGACCAAGGGTCTGAAGGATTACTTACTAC
>JANWZB010000217.1 GCA_025055035.1 Candidatus Kapaibacterium sp. | reverse complement strand
AAACAACTGGAGACTCGTCCGCGACATCCTAAATTCTGGGAAGCAATATTAGTGAGAACTTCACAATCCCAGTCAATATTGTCGAGTACAACACTGCGAGCCTGGTTACATCGTTCTTCTTCGCCAGTACGATTGGGACGCGCTCCATCGGCAACAAGTAAGAGCTTCGGCGGCCGTGCCTTACGGACTTCAGTAAAAACCCGCGCTGTTGTTTCGGGGCGATTGAAAATAATCATTGCCACAGGAGTTGTCAGAACAAAATTAGCCATAAGAGGTATCGTAAAAAGACGTGACGTGATACTCGTTACAGGGATGAAAAATTATGATTAAAAGCTGTCCGTATACATGTATGCTTTGGAAGAGTGTTGTGTATTTATTATTGCACGCTCGTAGTCGATCACATTCATAAGGATTTCGTCCAGAGAATATGTGGGTTTCCAGCCAAGAAGTGTAGAAATGCGCGAGATATCGGGCATACGACGTTGCATATCCTCAAAGCCCGGTGGATAGGCTTCTGAATACGGTACAAGGATAATATCTGATGAACTCTCCGACAGAGCTTTGATCCGCTGTGCAAGCTTCATGATGCTAATTTCTTCGGTATTACCGATATTGAATAGCTTGCCCGGCGCATCGCTGTGAAGGGAGAGTCCGTAGATTGCCCGAACAACGTCGCGGACATCGCAGAAACAGCGGCTTTGCATTCCATCGCCAAAGACACGTATCGGCTCGCCACGCAATGCTTGTTGCACAAAGCGTGGAATCACCATCCCATAGCGTCCTGTTTGGCGTACTCCGACAGTGTTAAAGAGCCGAAACGGTACAACTTCTAGACCAAATTCTTGGTAATATGCTAGCCCCAAAAATTCGTCAATCATCTTGCTTGCGGCATATGCCCAACGAGATTTGCTCGTGTTCCCAAGTAGGACGTCGTCCTCCTCTCGGAATGGAATTTTAACACCTTTGCCGTAGACTTCCGATGTACTTGCCAAAAGAACACGGCAGCCGTACCGCAGTGCTGTTTTGAGAACAATTTCGCTTCCCATAATGTTGGTCTCGATAGTGTGCACAGGCTTTTCTACGATGAGCTGAACGCCCACTGCTGCTGCAAGATGAATAACAATATCAACCTGTGATATAATGCGGTCGAGTACCATTTCATTCATGATGTCGGCGCGGATAAAGTGATATCGACCCCGGAACTCTGGGCATGCCTGAATAGGAGAGACATTCTCAAGTGTTCCAGTAGAAAGATTATCGAGAGCAAAAACCGTATGCCCTTCGCGGAGCAGGTATTCGGATAAGTGCGACCCAATAAAACCTGCTCCACCAGTGATAAGAAAAATCTTAGAGGAAGAGTGAGTGTGAGTCATGGCATCTATGATACCTTAATAGAGGAAAAGAACGGTGTTCACTGTGTATAAAGCTGGCTAAATTTAAGCGAAGATAAACCTTCGTGTGGTAGCGCTCAGTCTCGATATACTTGTAGGATAGCGATAGTATCACACCATACCACTACGTTTGCGCATAAACCACTCGATGCTAAATAACGCTACAGCAAGGAATAATAGTGGTGTAAGATTCCAGAGTGAAACGTCGCGGCGCTGTGTGATTGGGCGTGCCTTGTAGGAGGGAGAAGAAGTCAGGGCACGCCGTACGGCTTCAGGATTTTGAGCAGCTTCTTGCGCAGTAAAAAATGTGCCACCAGTGCTTTCAGCGAGGCGTCGCAGCATCGGTGCGTTCATACGAAGGTTTTGGTATTCAATATTAACTTTTCCAACACTAAAGCGTCCGGAGTCCTCGCCGTATGGCTGAGCATTAATAGACACTGTACCTGTAAAGGTGTACTCACCTTCGCCCAGACCATAGACGTCAGTAGCGTAGCGTCCGCCACCTAGACCGCTTAGCAGAACTTCGCGCGGTTGCTTAAGCGAGGTGCTATAGAGCATTACACGCACATCTGCGCCATCAAGGGGCATGTAGCTGCGGTCATATACTTGTGCGATAAGCTCTACTGTTTCACCATTGCCGTACA
>JANWZB010000216.1 GCA_025055035.1 Candidatus Kapaibacterium sp. | reverse complement strand
ATCGTCGTCTGCTGGAGCGTAATCAGGCGCTCGAGCATCTTGTCAAGTCCCTCCAAGCTGAACGCGCTCAGTGGGAACGTAGTGTTGAAGCTCGATACAACCAGCTTTTAAGCACTATTACAGATTACACGTTCACTGTTACTGTGCAAGATGGGAAACCTATTCACACAAAACACAGCCCGAATTGTGTTGCCATTACAGGCTACACAGCACAAGAGTATGATAATGACCCCACACTGTGGTTCACAATGATTTATCCCGACGACCGGGAAGCCGTTATGCATCATATAGAACGCCTCCTTACAGAGCAACGTTCTGAGCCACTAGAACATCGGATTATTCATAAAAACGGCAGCATACGCTGGATTAAGAACACACCTGTTTTGCGCATAGCCGATGACGGAACACTCATTGGGTACGATGGTCTCATTAGCGACATCACCGAGCGCAAAGAAGCAGAACTTGCTTTGCGTGAAAGTGAAGAACGTTTCCGTTTTATTGTTGAGCAATCCCCTATTAGTATTGCAATTATCTCTCTCAACAATCGCATTCTCAAAGCCAATGCAACATTCTGCTCTATGCTCGGCTATTCGGAGCACGAGATAAGCAAGCTCTACATCCAAGACATTATGCCCCCAGAAGAATATCGCCAAGAAAAAGAACTTCTTCGGCAGCTTTCCGACGGAACACTCCACGAAATCAGTCTGGAACAGCGCTACTACACCAGGTCTGGCGACATACTCTGGGTACATCTTCACAGCCGATATATTCGCGATGCTCAAGGAAAGCCTCTTGTGCGTGTCTCAATTGTAGAGAACCTTACCCCACGAAAAAAAGCTGAAGAAGCATTGCGTACAAGCGAGGAACGCCTCAGCGCCCTAATGCAAAATGCCAGCGATGCCGTTGTTATCAATGATGCCGAAGGAATATTCACCTATTTAAGCCCATCTGTTGGACGCATCTTCTATTATTCCCCTGATATGCTTCTTGGCAAAAAAGCCTACGACTATATCCACCCCGATGACCTTGAACGCGTTGTGGCTGAGTTCCAGCAGCTTGTTGAGCTTCCACTCAATGCTATGAAGATTATGCATTATCGCTTTCGCCGTGCCGACGGTTCATGGGCAGAGCTTGAAGCCGTATCGACAAATCTACTGCGCCATAAGGTAATACGCGGTATTATTACAAACGCTCGCGATATTTCTAAGCGCCATCGTGACGGACAAGATACAGACGAAGATTGAATGCACCGCGTCGTACCTGCAGAGAGCAGATGTATCTACGCAAATGCGTGCTTGATATGTGTGATATGGGGAACTCCACCATTCCAACGAATAGCAACAACATCGAATCTACATTCTCGATGCTCTATTTCACAAATGTGCAAGTACCCGGCTGCAACATGCCGCAGAACACGTTGTTTCGTTGCCGTTACTGCCGATTCTGGACTCCCATACAGAGAAGAGGAGCGCGCTTTAACCTCAATAAACACTAGAACATCACCGTCATCGGCGATAATATCGATTTCCCCCACGCGCCCATAGCGAAAGTTTCGTGCTCGTATTTTCATGCCACACGAACGTAGAAACTTCTCTGCAATATCTTCGGCACGCTTACCAATGCTTGTTGCATTGTGCAGGCGCATACTACTAACACAGAATATTAAGTCCTAACTGAAGACACTAACGCTATTTGCTTTTCGTAAAGCCATGTCAAGCGCTCTTTCTGCACACAAGAACATATCGTCGCACGAGGATTGCTTGCGGTATTCCGCTATGCCAATGCTCACTGTTACACTATACTGCTTATTTCCAACACTTACAGGCGTTGCAGCTATCTCCCGGCGGATACGCTCTGCCCACATCTGTGCTGCCTGACTATCACGTGCAATAAGACACACAGCAAGAGTTGTCATAGTGTAGCGAGCAATCACATCGTATACCTGTAGGTTTACTCGCAGCACCTTCACAAGCTCGTACTGGAGTTCTTCCCAAACTATGACATTGTCAGCAAACGATGCATATTTGTCCAAACTAATAA
>JANWZB010000215.1 GCA_025055035.1 Candidatus Kapaibacterium sp. | reverse complement strand
TGATGTTGACACCAAACCGTAAAGCTTCTTCTCGCTTTTCTGGAGGATCATTATGCACGGTAGGGTCTGCCCAACCATCACTTGGATTGCTCTCATACGTATAGAACACACACAATCGCCCTTTATGGAATAACCCGAAGCCCTGTGGAGGCTTACCGTCGTGCTCATGTGTTTTAGGCATACCGTTCGGAAACTTGTAGAATATGGAGTATATGCCATGTGAGAATGGCAGTTCCACAAATTGCTGTTCTGGAAACACCTTACGCATTTCCTTGCGAATAGAGGCATCGAGACCATAATCGTCATCGATATACAAGAATCCCCCGTTTTCCAGATATGCACGAAGATTCCGCACTTCACGTTCTGAGAAGTTCACTGTGCCATGCCCGGTCAAAAACAAGATAGGATACAAAAAAATGTTGTTGGATGATAAATCGACCGGCTCAAATACTGGTTCTGTTGATATCCCTGTCTTCTCCTGCACAAACCGCAACAAATTGATTTCTGCAGATGGGTCGTTATACCAATCACCACCACCACTGTATTTGACTCGCGGCAGCTTGAACGTACTCGATATAGCACGCTGTGCGCATGCGCTTGCGGCTGATATGCCGAAACACACACAGTATAGCGCAGCAAGAGAAATTAACGCATGATAGGTCATATATGTGCAATAACTCAGAATATTTCGCAGTGTACAACTACTATCGCTGCCTATTCGAGCCCAGCATACTCATCTGGTGCTCGCAAAGCACCAATTTTTGCAGCAAGCTTACGCCGCCGCCGTGCCTCGTACCAGTACTGAGCAATTTCTCCTGATAGTAGAATAAGAAGCGCTGAATAGTACACCCAAAATGCTAGTGCAACCACTGTAGCGTAAATACCATACACTTTACCATAACTCGCAATATGCTTAATGTAGAAACCAAATCCCACACGAGCACACTGCCAGAATACCACACTACACAATGCACTTACAAGGACTACTGAAACGGGCGGTAGGCGGTTTGGTGTGCACATATACAGTGAAACAAAAAAGATGTATAGAATGCTCAAGGATACTCCTGTAACGATAGCAGACTTCACAATCTCACTCCCCGTAACTGTTGTTATAGTCCACTCTGCGACGCTGTGTGTAATCTGAGGCATCGCATTTGATAGCAGCACCGCACCAATAAATAGCCCAAGCAGTAAAAAATCACGCCTTACAGCGCTCCATAGCCTGCGTTCCTGTCGAAACCCAAAGACCGTATTTAGTGCTGTACGAATCGAGCCAAAGAGTGTGAGCGAAAACCAAAATAGTGTAGGGAAACCAATCCATGCAGCTGAATCGGAGTTTTGCAACACAGTGTTCACTTCAAATTTGATAATATCTATTGCCGCATCTAAGCCACCATCAGAAGGAAGAACATCGAGCAAGAAATCTTCAATTGCAGCAATCACTACCGCCCTATCCGTGAATGCACTAATTACAAAAATTACGACGAGTATCGTTGGCAGAATAAACAGCAAAATGTTGAATGCAATACCAGCAGCAGCAAGATAGATATGGTGTTCATCAGCACGGCGCAAAATCCTGCGTACCAAACGCCATGCACTCCTACCCGCTACCATCCCGCGCTTGATGGCGTGGCGTACAGAGAACTGTGCTAGAGACGAAGAGTAGTGCATAGCTCCATAGCCCAACTATCCTGCTTTGAAAAAGCATCACATACATGTGATGATAGCAATGAACAACACCGCACTCCACAAAAATGAGAATTTTCCTGTGATTTATCAAGATTGCCCCAACAGCCAATAGCGCCAATGCAGGCTTTCCAACCAAAACACACAGGCAAGGATTTTCTGTGTCTTTAGAGACACGAATGCTAGCTTGTAATGAAAAAGAGCCATAGCATATGCGCATGGCTCTCGTATGCAAGTATAGACTGGTATAGAATAGACTGGCGCGCCTGACAGGATTCGAACCTGTTACCCACAGCTTAGAAGGCTGTTGCTCTATCCAGATGAGCTACAGGCGCATATGTCCTTTATACACGCTG
>JANWZB010000214.1 GCA_025055035.1 Candidatus Kapaibacterium sp. | reverse complement strand
ATCGCTGCAAGATTGAGAGCTTGTGTAGCTACCTGCGCGGTGTAGCGAAGCGTATCACGCCAACTGACACTATACTCTGTCTGTATTTTCCCGGCGGCTGTACTCGCTACATGCAGTAGCCCTTGTATAGCGTACGCTGTACCGTTCACCTTGCCGCGCTCTATCGTTACTACACCAAGATTGTGAAGATATGGCACCTGCATCCCCGGAAAATATCGACGCACATCTGCACTACTGATTCGGGAAGGATAGATTGTCGCTGTATACGCAAGTGCGTTATGATGCAGAACGTTCTGTATTTCACCTTCAAGACTCAGTAGGGTCGGTGATGGTTTCCCCTCTTCTTCTGCACACCCTTGAATCTCAAGGCGTTTGGCAACAAGCTTCTGTGCACTTCCGTACACATCACAGCGAATACTAAGTTTCCCTCCTAGCATATCAACTGCGGGAGTACATCGCCGTACTTCAGCTATGCTGAGCGAATCACTACGAAGCGTGCATTCAACATACGCTTGCTCTATGTGCTTGCGCATACTATCAGGCTCGGATACAGTCAAGCTATGCATAATATTCCAATGATCGATACGCATCCGCAAACGCATGCAAGATTCAGCAGTCTGAAGCGTCATATGTGGTATTTCTATGCGCCCTGCATCAGCATGCACAAAACATGATAGCTTACGTACTTCTATACCTGTTGTTTCCTCACGTAGCGAACACTGATACATCGACAAAGCAGTAGCGCGCTGCTTCGGATTGTACTGTATCGATACCCCAAGATTGAGAGTATCTATGAATATCCGTGCTAGATTCAAACGTTGATACCCAGCCGTATGTATAGCATCTTGCTGCATCTGCAGTGAATCTACAATGCGACACGAACCATTTTGAATACTGCATTCCCGCACTGTTACTATCCACGAAAACGGCTTCTGTACCTGCTGTGGTGGCATAGGCTTGAGTACATGCGCAATGCTCCATGAGCTATCGAGGCTGCGCCATACAAATATTCTCGGTTCAACAAGTCGTACCGCTCTAAGCACAATTCTCTTCACAAGCAGCATTTGAATGTCGTACCGAAGTGTCAGTTCTCGCACTGTGAGCAGTGTATCTCCGACTGTTGTGAGGCGTACATTTGTAAGTGTAATATCTGAAAGAAGCGACCCACGAAAATCATCAAAGACGAATTGTGCTTCAAGTGCTGCGTTAATGCGTTCTGTTGCAACTCTTACTACCCATTGACGAAGCATTGGTACATTAACCAGCATGAGTACTAACGTTGTTAGTACTACACATACAGATAGCAGCAGTGTTAGCATCACACGCACATTGCGGCGCGTGCGCTCACTGAAAAATAACTCCTGCGGGTTATACATTATACCTTCTTCCAGAGTAGAACACGATACAGTACACAGCTCTACACTACCAATGACGAATAAGACCGATACAACAATATCGCGCAACAATCACACTAAATTGTAAAATACGCTTTTCTAGCCACATCGGATGACATAATCTATCAAAAAATGTTATCAATCTTTCTGCCACTCGCTTGCGCTTGGAGCATCTTGTACGGCAAGAATTTTCTTGATTAATTTGCAGTCAAGCAATCTTCCGTGTTGATTGATGTTGTATTTTTGGCGCATGAACGTACCTCACGACATTGAGATTCTTCTCCACAAACTTCTTACCGAACGACGACTTACTCGGCGTATGGCGCTTGCTCGCGCTTTGAGCCAAGCAATGAAACACCGTACTACACCAATTATTCGAGGAACACGTGCAATATTTCTTTGGGAAGGTTCATCAAAGCATGTCGGTATTATCGGCGATTGGACACAGTGGCGATACCATGTTCCAATGAGACGCGTTCGCTGTACATCGTGGTTTTATCACTCTCAAGAATTTCCCTATGATGCTCGCCTGCAGTATAAGTTTGTGCTTGATGACACATTCTGGCAGAATGACCCTCGTAATCCCCGCGTTTCCCACGAAGGGTTCGGAACAAATTCTGAGTTTTATATGCCTGGATACAAGGATGAAT
>JANWZB010000213.1 GCA_025055035.1 Candidatus Kapaibacterium sp. | reverse complement strand
CCTCTGAGCCATAAGTGCGCTTGCACCATACAGTACTAAATGTGGCTCGTAAATGGGCTCTAAATGCCAGCCTTCTAAAGCTTTTCTGACAATCAACGCATCACCCCCTGTGATGAACACAAGCGGGTTTTCCTGTTGACAATTATGTTTAATGATTCTTCCAACAATTTCCTTCAGCGCACCAGCAATCCCGCGTACTACACCAATGCGTATAGCTTGTGCAGTGTTCGTGCCTATGCTTGCATCCTCAAATGCAGCCTCCACTTCTGGTAACAGTTGGGTAAAATGGTGCAAGGCACGAAGTTGTGTTGTTATGCCAGGCAATATTGCGCCGCCTAAGCACTTGCGCCGCACATTTACGACGTTCACGGTTATAGCAGTACCACAGTCAATCGTAATGAGAGGAGCAACCAGGGCAGGACTATGGCGTAGGTTGTAATCTAATGCTCCAATTAGGCTCAGCACTCGGTCGCTTCCAATACCCTGAATCCCTGACGTGTCTATGAGTGTTTGCTCTTGCAGCATAGCATAGAGTGGACTCCAGCGTATATTACTACGTTTTTTGAGTTCTACATCAAGCTGTGCTGTAGCTTCAGGATTCACTGACGAAACTCCAAGCAAAAGGTGCTTTCCAGAAAAATTCCAGAGGTATTTATGCATTGCTTCTTGCCAATGGCTCGTAAAATCAGCAGCAAAGAATTGCCCGTCAACAAGAATCTTGATACGGGTATTTCCTATATCCACTGCTCCTGCAAGAACTTGCACCATAGACTGCAAACAATAGTGAACGATATCCATCACCTCAAATATGCCGAACTGCCTGTTTTTTTCAAAAACAAAAACGGCAATATCTCGACTGAAGAGACACTGCCGTTATTACACCTTTTGCTCGTGGCTACTTTTTTGTCTTATCAGGTTTTTTCTCAGTTGTTGATTTGTTTTCTTTGCGAGCTTCTGCTTCCAGCTGCAGAGCTTCGGAGCGTTTATTTATTGCTTCTGCCTCCAGACGCATTGCTTCGGCTTCCTTACGAAGTGCCTCGGCTCTACGCCGTAGATTGTCAGCTTCGCGTGCTAAATCTTCAGCTTTTTTCGATGCAAAATTCTCACTACTACTATCCCACATGCCATCGGACATCCTTTCATGTAGGCGGTGCAGCAGTCGTTCTACCGGCTTGATGTCTGCGTATATTCGCATTGCTTTTCGCAGCTCTGGTAGCCGCACTTCTCGCCAGCGAGCAATGCTATCCGACAGATCGATAACAATACGCTCAGCATCACCATCGCCATCCTTATCTACACTTACTACTACCGTACCGCCAGTTACGCTAATACGCACGTCTTTAGGTACATTCCGAAAAGCTGATTCTATACGCATACGAATATTGGTATCAATATCTCCAAGAACATCACGAAGCGTTTTCCATGTTTTGAGGCTATCTCTACCATTGCTCGAATAGAGCACCTTGCCATTCTGTATAACAGTGATGTGCCTCGTGCTTGCAATCTTCTCAGCTTGATGTTTCTGAGTAGTAGAGGCGCTCTGCGATATAGTTTGTCCCCAGAGCACATTTCCGGCAACAAGAATCCATGTTGCTACCATAGCTATTCCTAAGTTTGATGTAACTACACGAGCTGCACTGTAACTAAGCATTATATCGAGCTTCATAGTTATACCTCCGCGAAAATATCAGGAACCTAGAATGATAACGCAGCAACAATCTTCTGCAAATATACGCTACTACTGAATGTAGTGCTGTTAAGCGGAGGTTAAGAGATGTTAAGGAAGTGTTAAGGTCAAATAGTGTTTTGTTAGAAAACTTAATGATTTTGCAGCATCTGTCCTTTCCACTCTACCTTTGACTGTAAGCCGAGAAATGGCATCATAAACTCCACAAGTAGGAAAAATGGCTCAGCAAGGGGTAACCATAGCACAGCAGTAGCGATTCCGAGCTCTCGGTATGCTGGAAGTGCAAGCATGATATTCGCGATCATCCTCACTGCAAGTACAATAACGAGCATAAACCATGATGCTGTTATACACGATACAAGAATCGCCATCCAAAGAGCCACAGATGAAGCAACAAATGCTGCCGCCCGCCATCCAAGAGCTTTGCCGCCATTCACCCAGCGGTGATGCTGCTTGATAAAGGAGCGAATATCAGGACAAGGTACAGTGTATATTTGCGTTTCTTTCGCACAAATATACCGAGCCTCATACCCAGCATGCATTACTGCCTGAAGCAAGGCTAAATCTTCTGTAAGCAAAAATCGAATATTGGGATATCCACCAATCATGTC
>JANWZB010000212.1 GCA_025055035.1 Candidatus Kapaibacterium sp. | reverse complement strand
CCCGTGCTGTAACAACACATATGAACACATATACACTCTTGACGATAGCAATTGCCGCTGTGATAACAACAGCCCCGCATGCATTGCTCTATGCGCAACAGATTGGCGAACGTATATTCTACACCGATGGCTCAGAAGATTCTCAGCAAAGCTTTGAACGCTATGCGCGGTACATTGACATCGTCGCTCCGCAATGTTTAAAAGTTGATGAAGATGGGATTGTGTGGGGTGGTGTTGATCAACGCATGACTACTGCTGCCAAGAAATATGGCGTGAAGATTATGCCCTTGCTAATGAATCCGGGTTTTAATCAGGAAGTGCTTCACAAGCTTCTCCTCTCTCGCGAAGCTCAAGAGCGCTGTGTTGCTGCGCTTGTTGAATTATGTAAAAAAGAGGGCTGGTATGGCATTCAGTATGACTTTGAGAACATTCACATCGCCGATAGAGCAGCATATACCGCATTTTTCAAGCTGGCAGCAGACTCACTAAAGAAACATGGTTTTTCAGTGAGCATTGCCGTTGTTCCACGAGCACGAGACTACGCTGGTGAAGGCGAGTATCAGAAATGGATGTACGAATATTGGCGTGGCGGATATGACTACAAAACACTCGGAGCGATAGCAGATTTCATATCGTTCATGAGCTATGACCAGCACACGCGCCGCACTACACCGGGACCTGTAGCGGGATATACATGGATGGAACGTTGCCTCAAGTACATTTTGCAGTACGTTCCACCCGAAAAAATTTCGCTTGGCTTGGCACTTTATTCGGACTATTGGTTTCCATCGTACACCAATCCTCAAACAGTCCATGCATGGGGTCGATCGCTCAAATACCCTGATGCACTTGGTGTGATGGAGAGTGCAGGAGGGAAGAAAGAGTGGAACGAGCGCGACAAAGTGCACTACAGTGTCTTCGAGCGCGATGACGTATATGAGCACATATACTTCGAAGATGCACGCTCGTTTCAAGCACGCCTTGAACTCGTCAGAAAGTATAATCTGCGAGGTATTTCATGCTGGCGCCTGGGTCAAGAAGACCCTGCAATCTTTACCACCGTCTTGTCAGCGCGCAAATAAAGCCCTGCATCTACCTACCTAGCGCACAGAATTATGAATCCAGACAAGAAATGGCTCGTAGCCTTGCTCTACAGGGATAGCTAGCATACATGGGCATGCATAGCTATGCAGGCTTGCTACCCTTCCCATTAGCTCTTGTGTGCGTTCTAGATTCGTTTTTGCAATCATCACCACTTCTTCAGCTTTCTCCATCGCTCCCTCCCAAAGGTATACGGACTTCATACCGGGAAGAATATTAACACACGCTGCTAGGCGTTCCTCGACAAGAATGCTTCCTATGCGTTCAGCTTCTTCACTTGTCGAGAAGGTCATATATACAAGATAGGCTTTTGCTGGCATAGATGTCAAAGTATTCAGTATGGAATGGTGCGTAAGATATACTTCTTCAGAGGCGCTCCTCGACGAATGTGCTGTTGCACAAGCTTTTTAATACGTTTCGGGGTCATCTGCTTGTACCAAATTCCATCAGGATACACCATAAGAATTGGGCTATGCTCACAAAGATTATTGCAATGTGTTTTTGTGATGTGAACATACTCGTGTAGACCTTCTTCTTTCAGCTCCTTTTTGAGCATCTCCAACACTTCTGCTGCTCCACGTTTTTTACAAGATGACCCCGTACAACACAAAATATGACAGGCAATACTACTATCACTGAATCGATGAGCCATATACCCCTTATACATAATCACAACGATTGACACTTCGAAAGAGAACGCACACAGGAGCATTCTCGCATTCTGCGATATAGTAGCTGGAGAGGTAGACCCACAACATTGTAATAGCAGCCGCTTATACTCTCTACAAAAACTGCCCCGTAATCATCTTGAATGCCGTAGCCACCTGCTTTGTCCAGTGGCAAACCAGTAGCAACATACCACGCAATTTCTTCTTGTGCAAGCTCGCGAAAGCGCACTTCTGTACGGCAAACATCGCATATTACATGCTTTTGTATACCGCCACTATCACACTCTATAAGAGTAATACCCGTGTACACTTCATGTATACGATTGCTCAGGGCTTGAAGCATACGCGCTGCATCACGAGCATCACGAGGCTTATTAAGAACACAGCCTTCTAGCACAACTGTTGTGTCAGCACCTATCACAAGCGCCGCATTGTCTACCCGAGCAGCAACATTTTCCGCCTTGAGGCGAGCAAGTGTTTGAACATACTCTGTTGGCGGCACATTCGTTGAAACTTCCTGCTCATCAAGTGTTGGTGCTTCCACGCG
>JANWZB010000211.1 GCA_025055035.1 Candidatus Kapaibacterium sp. | reverse complement strand
AAGGAGTTTGTATGGCACGAGTTGTAATTATGGCGCTTACAGCGGGTGGCGGACATAAAAGTGCGATGTATTCCATTGCACGCGCGCTACACGAATATGCTCCAGCATTAGAGGTGGAATGTTTCGAAAGCCGCGTGAATACAATTGATGAGGTTCATCGCATATCGTACAGCTCTTTTGAGACATTGTATGATGCACTGTATAAGGCAAGTGATATAGAAGTCGTGCAAGATGTGTCTTCTGCTGTCTTTGCAAAGACTATTATCAAAAATTTCATGGATGAGTATCGCCCGTACATCGCGAACAAAGACATCCAAGTGATTATTTCAACGCATTTTGCACAAACACATGCCATGCTGAGGCTGCGCGCTGAGATGAATGCTCCTACGAAGATAGTTGCATACATTCCAGACTTTGATGATTCAAGTGTTCATTTTGCTGATTACAAAGGTGTGCGCCCAGATGCAGCGATTGCGCAAAGTCCTCGTTTTCTAGCGAAGCTACACAGGCGCTTTGGCGTTCCTCGTTATGCATTGCAGCAAGCGGGTTTTATTACGAAACCGGAATTTTCTGCTGTGCGCTCACTAACAAAACAGGAAGCCTTACGTCAAGTCATGAACCTACCATTCGATGGAGTTGCCAACTTATATCCCGAAAAGCGTACATTTGTCGCAGCGGGTGGGTCGTTTTGGGTATCGGAAATTTATAGAGATATTCGAGAACTATGCCTCAACGGAGCATTTTGTTGGGATAATGTTCAGATTCTTGTTGTATGCGGGCAGAACAGTGAAGCCTATCAAGCGTATCGGGCACTGCATGAAGAGCTTACATTACGCAATTCGGCGGTGCGTATTGTGCCTTTGCCGTTTATGAGCGCAGAGCAATTAGCACTGGTGTATCGTGCTTCCAATGCTGTGATGCTTTCGGGTATTGCTCCAGCAACGCTATACGAGTTGATAGAAACTCAAGCTGGGCAGCCTGTAATTCGTCGCATTAATCCCGGTCCTGAGCGCTATAATTTGAAGTATATTGTTGAGAGAAAGCTTGCAATACCAGCCCTAACGCAAGAAGAATTTCTTGCACATATGAGTACCTTTAGCCGGTTATCTCACATACTTGACGAGAGTAATTATGCTTTTAGTCAGGCTGCCGAACACGAGCGTACGCTTGCTCGCCGTAGAGCACAAAATATGGCACTGTTTATTGAATATTTAGCAACGACACATACTCTTCCGCAGCATCACAGAAAACAGCGCTATGGGTTTGGTTCAGCCTTTATTCGAAATTTGGCAAAATCAGGTGTAGCCTCGGAGTACTTTGCTGCTTTGTGGTCGCGTTCCGCTTCGCGCATGCGTCATCTGCCATCGAAGCAATAGCTTTACTCGTGTGTCTCATACCGAAACGCAGGATTGTATTATCTTGCGAGTTTGTTCTATTCTAAGACATGCACGTGCTATTCTGTTTAATATACGGCAGAAGGGAGTTTGAACTGTTACAAGGCTTTTCGTATCTTGCTCTAGCTCTAAAGTCGAGTGTAGGGATGTAAAGAATGCATTCATGGGTCTGAAGCAACGATGCTTGTGTAAGTTCTAGATGGCACGTATTTTGACTGTGAAACCTTGATACCAGCATTGAGGTGTGCGGCTAACACAATAATAAATGCCTTATACAAATCCTTTTTCGTTGCTTTACCAACTGTGTTTGCGTAGTGCTTGCTGCGATACTACACCACAGAATGATGGTTTGAATTCATGAGTATAACGTGGGCGCATAATTATACGGTGCAGTGCATCTGCAACGGGCGTGTACATGGCTACTACGCTCTGCTCATACCTTTGATCCTGTTTTGGAACGTTGTGTATTCGCAAAGCTCTTTCCCACAGCATGGGCTGCGCTGTTCCGATGCCATAACAATATGCGAACC
Organism: Candidatus Kapaibacterium sp.; assembly: GCA_025055035.1. Taxonomy (GTDB): domain Bacteria; phylum Bacteroidota; class Ignavibacteria; order Kapaibacteriales; family UBA4661; genus PH2015. The sequence goes on along the minus strand of JANWZB010000211.1, from coordinate 441 downwards.
CGTTTTTATAACGAACTTTTCAACAGACAGCACGTGGTTACTTGAAGCACTGCCTAATCTTGGATGCTTGTCAGCAGTGAGAACAACAGGCTTATCAAACCGCGTCAATGGGGCTTGGTACAGAATTATTGTCTATCAGCGTGGGGACTTAGGTTTTGGTATTCAACCATTAACGAGAAATAAAACGCTCGATGCTACTGTCAATTTAGATTGGGTGCTGTTTCGTGTGACTGATACTACAGGCTGCGGACGCTTAGCAGAGCCTATTCGTTGTAATTTTGCTCAGCAAGGTGGCTTGACAGGAGCAATAGACTCTGAACAGCCTTCTGCACAGTACGAAGAGCCAATACGAAATGTGAACATTGGTGACACATTCCTGCTGTTAGTGTTGAATCCTGATAACCATCCTTTTGGGTATATGATTGACATGGGGTTTTCGTC
>JANWZB010000210.1 GCA_025055035.1 Candidatus Kapaibacterium sp. | reverse complement strand
TGAGCGCGAATCAAACACGTTACCGCTTTTGGAAAATAGGGATGAGGATACGCTTTGAATGAGGCTAATACTAATGCAAACACGTCTTTTGCCCTCTCATGCTATTGCCGAGGCCGCAGACTTGCTACAATCAGGCGAGTTAGTTGCGTTTCCGACAGAAACAGTATATGGCTTAGGGGCTCGGGTATTTGATAAGCATGCAATTCAAGCAGTTTTTGAGGCAAAGGGGCGCCCGTCGGATAATCCCCTGATTGTTCACTGTGCAGACATTCAGGATCTCGGTATGTTAGTAGAGCCGCTAACAGGACGGCTTCGGCAGCTTTTTTCCGTGTTGTATGATACATTCTGCCCCGGACCACTCACATTTGTACTCCCCAAGAAGCACAACGTGCCGGATAGTGTAACATCCGGATTGCAGACCGTTGCCGTGCGATTCCCTGCACACCCCATAGCGCAAGAGCTGATTCATGCTGTTGGTGAGCCTCTTGTTGCACCTTCGGCGAATCGCTCTGGTTATCCTAGTCCGACGTGTGCCCGCCATGTTCTCGATGATTTGGAAGGTCGGATTGCTGCAGTAATTGATGGTGGGCAGTGCACGCTAGGTATTGAGTCCACAGTAGTTAACTTTCTGTGCCAGCCCCCAGTGATCTTACGCCCTGGCTCTATCACGCATGAGCAGTTGAATCGAGTAGTAAATGCATACGGATATGAGCCGTTTGTTGATATGTCCAATATTCAACATCTAGAGACTGATATCCCGTGTGCTCCGGGGATGAAGTACCGTCATTATGCCCCATATGCACCTGTTATGCCTGCTGTAACGGAACAAGAAGCACTAGAGCTGGCACAACGTTATGCACCAGCGCTTATTCTTGCGCGTTCGGAGTATCTCCGATGTAATCTACCCGATGCAGTACAGATGCAAGAATTATCGGAGCAGCGTTTGTACGCTGCTTTACGCTATGCTGATAGGGAAGGTAAGCGCGCTGTTGTTGTTCTGCTCGATGAAGAAGTACGACGACGCCACACCGCGCTTGTGAATCGGGTTATGAAAGCAGCATCATCGTTATAGTTCTGTGCTATGTCCAAACCATCTCTGTATATTTTTACTGATTTTGACGGCACAATTACTATAGACGACTTGGGGGATACGATGTTCGAAGTCTTTGGTGCATTCAGTACCTATGCGCCACAGCTAGCATCTGGAGTGCTAAGTGTTCCAGAATATTGGAGATGTCTTGTTGCCTCAATCCATCCGGGTGTAACGCCAAAAATGCTTCGTGCATGGGCGTATCAGCAGCCGGCAGATCCAGCGTTTGCACCATTTGTAGAGTTCTGCCGTAAGAATGGTATACCCTTGACGGTAGTGAGTGATGGATTCGACTTGTATATTGACGCTGTATTGGAGCGGGAAGGTGCAGCGGATGTGCCACGTTTCTGTAACCAGCTTGTATTGCAGGGCGACAGCTTTGTACCTGTATTTCCGGGTCAAGACGAATCGTGCTCATGTTTTTGTGCTTCATGTAAGCGTAACAGTATACTTAGCAGTGTGCCCCCTGATGCAGTTATCATATACATTGGTGATGGATATTCAGATTTCTGTGCTGCGGAACATGCTGATATCATTTTTGCGAAGAAGGCTCTTGCGCACTATTGTAACCATCATCGGTTGCCACATCACCTATTCAGTACATTCTCCGATGTACAATCGTTGCTTAAGAATATCATGCAGCGTAAACGGTTAAAGCATCGCTACCAAGCTGTTCTTCGGCGTAAGTGGGCATTTGAAGCGGAGTAAAGCCATTCTGCGGCAAGAGCGTAGTTATCAAGTGAGCGAGTTTGATGATGTACTCATGCTCAGCAGTGCGCGAGCGCGGAGAATGTCGCTGCGTGTAAGCATTCCTGTGGTGATAGTACTGACAGCGAATCCAATACTAGTTATACTTCCCCAAAGGACAAACCGCATTGCTGCTACATCGAGAAACGCTGAAATGCTTTGTACAGAGAGTGCATACTGAATAGTCAGAAGAAAAGCAAAGCATATTGTCGAACGGAATAGTAGCCGTAGTAAAGCACTAGAGCCCTGTGCGGAAGATTGCAATACCCACAATCCCGCGACTGAAGCGATGCTAGGAGCAATAATCCGCGCTAGAACTGCACCATACATGCCTAAATAGGGAATGAGTATAGCGTTCATCGCAACTGAGCCTATGCCGAGAATAAGCATCATAGGAAGAGCCTGACGCTGTAAGCCCAACGCGGTCAAAACTGCTAGCAAGTATGCAACAACTATTGAGGGAGGCAAAGACCAGATTCCAATAGCAAGGATACCGCTGTATGAAGAATATGCACTTCCTGCTGTCATCCGAAGTATGTCACAGGCAAAAACGCCAATGAATACTGCA